>JAQUHL010000229.1 GCA_028683635.1 Candidatus Cloacimonadota bacterium | reverse complement strand
ATGGTGTTATAGGTAACGTTCCAGGAGAATCCTCCGCTTAAGTAGCTCAGCATCAGGGGGTACTTGGCTTTGGAATTGGCGATCAACTCCCAGTGCAGGGTAGGTTTGGTATAGAAATTGGCGGGAAGTTCTGCCAGACGAATGCTCTGGATCTTGGAATAGGCCACCAGCACCAGGCGCTGAGAGTTTTCGTCGATCATGCCGATATTGTCATTATCGAGAAACTTGAGGGTTCCTTCATAAAGTTGCCTGTCCTCTGTGAGAACCGTTACGTTCCGGTTCAAATATTTCATCATGATCTGGTATGTGCCGGCAAGATCATATTCATAGTTCTGCTCGGCAATTGTGAAGCCCTTGTTTGGGGAAGTGACGATCACGGAGGCAGGTTCGATCCTGGAAGTGATGTCATCAAAATTGTAGCTTTGCCTGCCCTCATCCAGCTGCAATTCAAAGGAAGTGCGAACCAGGGAAAGATCGTCGTTGTATATTGTGAGCCAATCTTCTGCGAAACAAAAGGAGGCTGCGCTAATGGCAAGGATGATGAGAATTGCGTGTTTCATTGATTGCTCCTCAGGGATTTCTGTCCCTTCTTGAATTCAATTTCATAGCGGTGTTCTTCAGGAGTGTGACGATGGCTGAAATAATCCATCTTGGTCTGTATGAAGTTCTCGATCTGGATGTAGCCCCTGAGTTTTGCCAAGCCGGAGGCTGTATAGTCCATGGTGTTTTTGAGCTCCAGATCCGTATCCTCGGTAATGATGGTATTTACGCATTGAGAGTTGCCTCCCAAAACGGCAAACATCAGCGCCGTCATGCCGGCTTTGTTTTGCTTATTGACGTTTGGTTTGGCTTTCATCAGGGTTTTGACGGCTCCTTCCTGACGGTTGAACGCTGCATACATCAGGGCTGTGGAGCCATCGGCATCACCCAGATTGGGATCTGCTTTGCCCTTCAGCAGGGTTTTCAGCATTTTATCGTTGTCGTCTTTGGCGGCTACAATCAAAGCCCTGGTGCCACCCTTTCCTATCGTGTTGGGATCAAAACCGGCATCGATAAAGCTCTGCACTATCTCGTAATTCCCCTTTTCCACAAACTTGAAAAAACTGTCAGCATCGTAATTTATCTCATACATTTGCAAACGATCTCTGGCCTCTTTGGCCTTATCCTTCTTTTTGGCAAATAATCCGCTGAAACTTAAGGCAACACACAAGCCTGTCAGGATCAATGCTTTGGTACTGAATTTCATTGGTATCTCCACTGTTTCATTTTTTTTCTTTGTCTTCGCATCTGGACTTATTGTCAAGCACAATGTTCAGGCGCTCAGTTATCAAAGCCCGATGTACTGGCTGATTTGGCCAAGTGCGGTTCGGGGTAAACACCTGTTTCCCCTACTCACATTGACTGAAGACGAGATTCGTTCAAGACAACAAATGCTTATGTATGAAGTAACAAGGCTTGACAAATACCGTGGGTTATCCCCAAATGAACCCATCAGCATTTTAATAAGTGAGAATAAGCATGAAAAAGATCCACATCGCTTTGTTAATGAGCGGCTTACTCTCCATCAGTGCCTATGCAGTGGGCATTTCTGAGCAGATGGAAAAAGCAACAAGGCTTTCCTTTCAAAACGGCATTCTTGGCAACGTTGACGATAATTTCGCACCCTGCCGTTTGGGTAACGAGCTTGTGTTTTATGCCGATGGACAGAACCTGTATATGCAATGTGTCTCCGAAATTGATTCCACTTTCAGCATGGGCAAGGAAAGTAAACGAGACCAGGCCAGCAGTGGTGATTTTATCATGCTTCGGCTGATCACAGTTCCCGATCAGAATTTTGCCTATACCTATGTTTTTACTCCGCTTAGGAACAAGGAGGATTATACCCTCGGTCTGGGAATAAGTGCAAACTACGATTGGAATTCAGACTATGACTATGAATCCATCATCACAAAAACAACCTGGACTATCAAAGCCCGGATCCCCTGGAAGGGTATGCGTACCGGCAAAACATCTCCCTTTAACGTGGGCATCATTATCAACCGGTGGATGCAAAATGATGGCAGGAGCTTCAATTATCCTCATTTGGTCCGCTCGATGGGAGAGAACTATTATCGCAAAGCCTTTCCTCTATCCGTGCCCGTTCGCATCAGCAGAGACCTTGATCCCCAGGCAAGGTTCTATTATACCGCCAAATATGATCTTCTGAACAAGCAAAGCTACAAAGCCATAGACTACACCGGCCTGGATTTTGCCTTTCGTCCCCAGCAGAATGGCAGCATCAAGCTTACCCTGCAACCGGATTTTTCGGATATCCCGATGGATACCGAGGACGATGTTTACAACACCCTCTATAAACCCTGGCTACAGGAGAACCGCTTTTTCTTCAAGGAGGATCTCGATCTGTTATCCGGCTCTAACTCATATTGGTACAGCAGGAACATCATTTCCCCGTTTGTGGCAATCAAATATTCTCTCATCCAACCTCAGACTTCCCTGATAGTCCTGAGCGCCAAAGATCAAAAAAAACAGATCTACAATGGCTCCGATGATTTCTACAATGCTTTGTCGATCAGACAAAAACTTGGTAAACTACAAATTTCATTATATGCATATAACCGGATGGACGAGAAGGCAGAATACCACAACGAAGTAAGCAGTGCAAAAGTGACCAGCCAGGTCTGGGGGTACCACAGCCTCAGCCTGGAGTTTGGCAAAAGCCTTGTCCGGGATAGCTTATCCGCCAAGCATTTATCCGGAACAGCGGGAACCATAGCCTATGGCTTTAGCAATACCAGGCACACTATCGATCTCTCAGGCAAGTTCATTGACGATACCTTCAGGGCGGATATGGGCAATATCTCACTTATTAACCGGAATACTTTCGACGCCTCGTATACAAATTACCTCAATTTCCCAAAAGCTTTTATCTCCGATTTCTCAAATTCGCTAATGGTGACATACGTGGCAGATCATACTACCAATGAGCGCATTGAAGCATATCTGGCTTTCCGGAACCAATCCAAAATCAAATCCACCCTCGCTTACTTTGGACTGGACATCAACTGTGGAGATGAAAGTTACAATGGCACAACATATGGCTACCAAAAAGCCTTCTTCAGCCTGGGAAGCATTTACCGCCCCTCCTTTGCTCCTTTTATCAGAATCGGCAGGGGAAGAAACCTCGTCTATCGCTTGGAAAAACAGCTTGACTATTTGTACTGTTACAGCTCCTTGGAATCAGTTATCAACCCCCACGCCACCATCAAACTGGATGTTACCTTGTATAAATATGATCACGAAAAAACCGCAAGCTGGGACAATGAATACCTCTTTGCAAATCTCGACTATGCCATCAACTTCAATACCGGTTTCAACCTGAACCTGGGCTTAAGATTCAATGATACTGAAGTTCCATCATCTTTCTATGACGGATATTTTGGATACTACTTCAATTCCGAATGGCAGATAAGCAAAGCCATCAAACTGAACCTGGGCTATCAAAGCAAGGCAGATCATTATACCTACAGCTTAGAGGGTGATCCCCAAGAGTATCATTTATACGATATCACCAGCCAAAACATTTACCTGAAAACAAGTGTAAGCTTCTGATTATCGGGCACTATAGTTCCCAAAGGATTCCAGAGACTATTCTGCCTCTGCCCCGCCCTATCCTGTTGTGAGCGCGGCTTGCGCTACCAAATCAGGATTTTTCTTGACTGATAAGCCCTTTT
>JAQUHL010000228.1 GCA_028683635.1 Candidatus Cloacimonadota bacterium | reverse complement strand
TATCCATTTTCTGTTGTTTGGGAACGTCAAAGAAAGTAGCTCTGGTGCGGACTTCCTCCTCGGAATCCGTCACTTCTGCAATCTGATGCAGTTTTTTTACTCCTGATGCGGTGGGAACACTGGCATTGCGGATTGCTTCAATATCCTGAAACTCACCTTTGAGCCGTACGGAATATTCCTGCGAACCTTTGATGAAGTGTCCGGCTGGCATATCCAGATTGTGGATAGCCAGAATCTGTGAAAGCTGCATCAGGGAAAGCTTGTTTTCATATACCACTTTATCGTTGAACTTCACATCGATCTGGCGTTTATTACCACCCACCAGTTCCATCTGGGCAACGCCCTCGATTTGAGTGAATCTATCCTGTATCTTTTTCTCTGCGAGTTCGCGCAGTTCTTTCCCATCCAGATTTCCGGAAAGGATCAGATCCATAAAGGGCTGAGCAGTGATATCTATCTTTTGCACGATTGGCTTTTCCACATCGGAGGGGAAATCCCTGAGAATGGCATCAACCTTGTCTTTGACTTCCTGATTGGCAATGTTGATGTCCTTGCCAAGGCGAAATTTCATGGCTACCAGGCTCAAGTTTTCCATCGTGTAGGATTCGATGAATTCGATCATGCCCACAGTTGCCACGGCATCTTCGATTTTTTTAGTTACCTGGTTTTCGATCTCGGCTGGTCCCGCTCCCGGATACACGGTTTGCACTATCATATAGGGAATCTGAATATCCGGCATCAAGTTCAGCGGCATATCGATAAACCCGAGAATTCCAAAGACGATAAAGACCAGGAGTCCCATGGTCACCATTACCGGCTTTTGGATCGAGAGTTTTGCTAAAAACATTATCTTACCTCAATCTGTGATTGAATACTAAATGTGGTTATTTTCGATCACTTTGACTTTTGCGCCTTCTGTGATCATGTTCAATCCCTGAGTGATGAGCTTGTCTCCGCTGCTCAGTCCGCTGAGAACCTCATATTCCAATTGGTTATCCAAACCTGTGCTGATCTCTCTTTTGAGCGCCTTGTCCCCATCCAGAATCCAGACATACTTTTGGTCTGCTTCCTGAAGGATATGAGATCTCTGCACGATCAGGCAGTTTGCCTTGTTCGAGATTTGAATATCAAGCTCAACAGTCACTCCGGCTTTGATTTCCCGGTTTGAATTGGGAAATTCCAGCTCGACCCTGAAGGCCTTGTTCTGTTGATCCAGGGCAAGGGCAATCTGCGAGACCCTGCCAGTGAGCTTGTGCTCGTTCCAGGTGGCAACGGCTTTCTGCCCGATCCGCACTTTGGAGATCTCGGTGTCCGGAACCCAGACAATTGCTTTGTAACGTGAGGTGTTGGCGACCTTGAGCAATTCATGACCGGGGAAGACGTGCTCACCGGGATTTACCATCACGTTTGTGACAATGCCACTGATCGGAGCGGTGATATTCACCATCTGCCTGGAGGCATCCAGATTGGCCTGGGATACTTTATAAGCGGTTTCCATGTTGTCCATATCCTGTCTGGAAATCGCACCGTCCTGAAACAGTCTTTGCATCCGTTCATAGCTCTGTTTTGTAGATTCATAGGCAGTTTTTGCCTGTTCATACTGGGCAGCCGGAGAATTTTGGGGAAAGCTCACCAATACTTGTCCCTTGCTAACTCTATCCCCCACCTTAACTTTCACGGAGAGAACCACATCAGCCAATAGTGATTTGACCACTGATTCTTCGATTCCAGTTAGTGAGGAGTTGTACTTCAATTGTTGGACAAAATTCCCGGGCTGGATTTCGGTAACCCGGATCGGGATACCCTGTTCGCTCAGGATTTGTTCCATATTCTTATTTTCGCTTTTCTTTTTTCCGCAAGCGCTGATCAGCACCAGCATCAGGATCAGGATAAACATATATTTTTTCATGGATTACTCCTTACAATTTGTAACCAATGGATTTTTTGAAATTACGGTCGGAGGAGATCACTTCGTAGATGGACTGGAAGTATTGAAGTTTCACTCCATTCAGCATCACTTGGGCATCGAAGACCTCAAGCTGGATGCCCACCTGGTTTTCGTAGCGGAGGCGGGCAAGCTCCATCGAGCGTTCCGCCAGCCTGATGTTTTGGGCTTGGACCTCATAATTTTCCAGGCTGTTTTTGAGGCGTTGATGAGCCTGGCGGATCTCAAGGGCAATCAGTTCATGATAGTCCTGTTCCTGAATTTTGGTCTGCTGCCAGGCGTGTTTGGCATAAGCCTTTTTGGAAGAGTTCGAAAAACCCGTAAACAATGGAATCTGAATTCCTATCCCAATCGTATACTGGGTACCGAAATCCTTGCTCTCAATGGCATATTCATCCGCAGCCGTGAACAGGGAATAATCCCCCTGCAATACAACATTGGGCAGATAATTTCCCTTTTCTGCATTGTACCGGATTTTCATGATTTCCGTGTTGATATCGAGCAGACGCAGTTCGATTCTCTGGCTGCTCCCGGATTCCAGAGCTTCCTCGAGAGTCATCTCCAGAGTTTCGGGAAGGACAAATTCACCTTCCGGTATGTCCTGGGGATCGATAGAGCCAATGTGTTTCTGAAAGGCTGCCAGAGCCAGTTCGTACTGGTTTTGGGCCTGCAGAAGTTGAGGCTGAAGCTTGGCAACTTCCAGCTGGGCTCTCAGCAGATCAAATTCCGATACCTGCCCTTCACGATTGAAGAGCTGCACCCTTTGCAAATGCGAATTGGCAATCTGCAGTGCTTCTTCCTGAAGCTTCACCAGCTTTTCTGCCAACAGACATCCATAGAAAAGATCTGTTGTGGATACTATCAGTTCCTCCCTGGTCAGATCATACTGAAGCTTCTGGATGGAACGGTATCTGTCCACTGCCTTGATGCCGTTGATCAGTTTTCCACCCAAAAACAGCACTTGTTCAAGTTTGAGCTGGGCAGCCAGAGAGCCCTCCTTCTGTGTTTTATCCGGAATCATACTCGCCACGATGCCACTCATTGTACCTGCCAGGTAGGACTCATTATCCGTAGGAGTGGAATCCAAACCAGAACTCACATCGAAGGTACCAGGGATGGAAGAATCAGGCAAGCGGGTGGTGGAAAGTGTGTATCCGCCCTGCAGGCTGAGCTGGGGAAGCAGTGTTCCTTTCACATCCTTGTATTGAAAATCTGCTTTGGCTATCTCCTCAGCGGCAACAAGCAAGCTCTTGTTGTTTTTTATTGCCTGGTCTATGCTATTCTCCAAGCTGATGGCAGCAAGCCCCTGAGCCAGGAGCAGAACCAGGATCGGGGTCAAAAATCTCTTCATTGTTATCCTCTTTTCACTATACCATATAATATTATCTTGATGATCCAATCGCTGTCCCGCTCTATCTTGAGCACGAGCTTCTCCTTGTCCACGACCGAGATGTTGTTATCAGCTAATAGAAACCAGTCGTTGATAATCTCGATCACTCTTTGGCTGGGAAATTCCCTGTCGATCAGACCCACTTCGATCCCAAAATCCAGGATCTCGCTCAAGATTGAATAGACCCGGATCTTGACTCCTTCCCGGAAACCTTCGAGCTTGCTGAGATACTGGGTCGGCATTGAATTCAGCGCATCATTCAAAACCCACAGATGCTCCTTGATCAGAATCAGCGGAGTACGGATATAGGCTGAGAGCTTGGCTTCTAGCGTATCAGCATCATCCACCTGTTTTTGCAATTCCTTTAAGAAAAGAACACTATAATCCTGAACTGAATCCAGGAAAATATCCTCCTTGTTCTTGAAATAATAATAGATCGTCCCCTTGCCGATATGCG
>JAQUHL010000227.1 GCA_028683635.1 Candidatus Cloacimonadota bacterium | reverse complement strand
GGCAGTATAGGCACCGTAAACGGTTTTTACCACGTTAGTTCCTTCATAAAGCTGAATCTGGAAGTTGAATACATCGTTGGCAGCAGTGGTCGGAACCCGCTTATAGTTCTTCCATTGAACTGTGAATACCCGGTTGGGAGCAGTGCCGGAAAGCAGATACATCAGCTCGCCATTGTCTCGTCCGATGATATCACGGTTCATGGCAGCAACTACGCTGTTTGTGCCAGTGGCGGAGCTGATAGCAAGGTAACTGCTGGCAACGGTCGGTCCCATCGCCAGGAAGCCATTGGCATTGACACTGATCTCGGTATAGTTGATACCGTTGAAATTAAACGAGAAGCCCAGGGGGATGGCATTGAAACTCTCGTTATCGAGATTGGGAATATCCCCAAGGACTGTTCCTCCGCTGATCTCTGTATAGGTTCCGGTTGCGCTGGTAAAGGCATAATCGCTTACCAGTGCCCATCCGGAGAGGGCTATCAGAGAAAAAAGCAGCAGGAGAAAGAGTTTGTTAAGGTTAGTACGCATAACGTCTCCTATTATCTTTGGTTCTTTTTTTTGTCTATGTTCTAATGAGCAGGCACTTCAGGTCTCCGCCCAAATCTATGGCCAAAGGAGCAAATCCTTTCTGCCGTTCTATCTTAGAAATTTCTTTGCTATCTTGATACCAGTATAATCTCCAAGCTATCAAATATATATACCTCATGATTGTGTCAAGAGAAAATATCCTGGGCTTGAGAAAAATGCCTGAAAACCAGAAGTTTTCCGTCCCAATAATACTTTGTTTTCCGCAATCTATCATACTGGTTCAGTCATCAAGCTTTGTCTTTGCAGCTTTGGGAAGCACCAGTGAGAATCTAATTCTGGTTCCCTTGCCCGGTTCGCTCGACACTTGTAACTTGCCACCCATCAGAGAGATCAACTTCTGAGATATATAAATTCCCAGTCCGTTTCCAACTTCCTGATCAGGGTATTTATCAAATCTGGTAAAGGGCATTCCCAGGGCTTCCACTTCAGACGCCGTCATCCCAATCCCCGTATCCAGGATTTCAAACTCATACTTATCTGGCATATCATTGCTCAGAACCCTGAGGGTAACCTTTCCTCTCTGGGTATATTGGATCGCATTGCCAATCAGGTTTAGCAACACCTGTTTTAGCTTGCCGACATCGCCATATAGGGTTGGGGGGATATCGGGGCTGACTTCAGACTGCAGGATCAGGTTTTTATCCTTGGCTTTGTTGCCCAAAACCACGAAAACGGTCTGCAGACACTGCCTTAAATCAAACGGTTCATGATGCAAGGTTGAGCCGAAATACTCCATTTTGGAGAGTTCCAGGACTTCCAAAATCAGTTTGGAAAGGATGGTAGAGCTTTCGATTAACGCTCCCAGATATTCCTTCTGATCTTCGTCCAGTTCAGTTTCCTTGAGCAGGCTGGTCATACCCATGATCCCATTCAGGGGATTTCTGATCTCATGGCTCATGCTGGAGAAGAAATCGTTTTTGGCAGCTAAAGCCAGATGCAAAGCCGTCAGAAGGCTGTTTACATTCTCTGTCAGATCGGCAAGTTCATCATTACCTTTTAACTGAACCACTTCTTTCTGGTCTGGGTTATCGCTCAGCTTACGTAGTTGTTTTTGTACTGAAAGTAGCCTGTTCAATACCCTGCGCTGCAGGAACCTGCTGAGCAAAATACTCTGCAACCCAGATAACAGCACAAAGAGAAGCAATACAAAATTGCGTAGGTTCTTCCCCTCGACAGTGGCTCTTGCTTTACTGGTAACTTCCACCATATAGAGGCTTTTATCGTTTATGTCCCTGATCAGGGAACTTGCTCTAACACTGTCCGCACCAATATGTTCCACCAGGTTTTCGGTGGCAAGCTTTGCGATTTTATCCTGAAAAGTGAGCCCCAGGTACTTGCTTTTTTCCAGGTCCAGAGCTTCAACCCGGGTGCTGGGGAAACCCCTCATTTCTCGGAAAAAATCTTCGGAAAATGGCTTGGCCATCATAAAGTATCCATTTACAGGTCCCGTGCCGTTGCTCTTCAATATTGGCATTACCACAAACATCAAGTTTCCTACCGGACTATGCCACAAACCTCTGAAGGCGTCCTCCTCTGTAATTTTGGCAAGATCATCGTGAAGCTCACTAAGGGCAAATTCCAGGGTTGGAGGAAGGAGCAGGACTGCTTCATCGCTTTCATCGGGAGTATTGTATCCGGCATAGCGGATTTTAAATTCTTTGTCCCATACGATAATCAGCCTCAGGTTATAATTGTCATAAGTGCTATAGGTGAAGTTGCTTTCCACGTATTGGGGATTGGGAGAAGATGCAAAAGCATAGGTATCATCCCAGGTTGCCCAATCCCGGGTGCTGATCTCCATTGCATCCAGGCTGCGTTGTACTTCCAGGTTGACCCTCTCCAGTTCGTCCAGGATATCACTCCTTTCCAAGGTCTTGAACGACTTGCCGATGATGGCATTCGTCGAAACCAGAATCACTCCCAAAAAGAGCAAAGCGATCAAATTCACAGTCAGCAAAACGCTGGTCTTGATACTCATTACTTCTCCTTGTTAAAGCCGAAAGACGGTGCTTTCGCCCAGAGTTTCAGCACCAATAAACATCAACCCGGAGGTACTATTCCCAATTGAATAATTGGTATAACACCACGATTGCAATCGGATGCAAGATATGTGCCACTCTGCGAGAAATATTTCCAGTCTTCATCTATGGGATTGAGCGATTGACTGTTAATGGATGTAGCAGATTGTAAATTAATGTACAGGATTCCCGATCGAGCCGGGAATGACGAAAGGCTGCGAAAAAGCTGAGTTTTTGAGAAAATTCCCATTAAGGTCCACTATTGTCCATAGATGTCCATTATTTTCCACAGGAAGTTTTCGTTTTGTTTTTGTTATCGTCCTGCACCGGGTTTCAGCCAATGCAAAATTTCACTTGCCAGAATCATGGGGTTCAAAAAATTGGCTTTTCATAAAATAGATTTGAGGAATATTATGGCTTCAATGGCTGATATAAGAAATGGCATGATCATCGAATTCAAAGAGGGACTCTTCGAAGTCGTGGATTTTTTGCATGTGAAACCGGGCAAGGGATCTGCTTTCGTGAGGTCCAAGCTCAAAAATGTCAGAACCGGCAAGGTATTGGAAAATACATTCCGGGATAGTGATACGCTTACAGAAGTCCGGGTCGAGCGCAGTAGAAAAGAATACCTCTATCGCGAGGGAGATTTCTTTGTTCTGATGGATCTTGAGACCTACGAGCAGATTCATCTTGACAAAGCCATCGTTGGAGAAAAAGAGCTTCTTATGATGGAAAACATGGAAGTAACGGTTGCCATTTCACCCAATGGTGAGATACTTTCCGTCGAGTTACCGACCACCGTGATCCAAACCATCTCAGAAAGTGAGCCCAACGTCAAAGGCAATACAGCCTCCGGAAGCGGCAAGACTGCTTTCACAGAAACTGGTCTGCGGATCAATGTTCCCTTCTTTGTAGAAGTTGGGGACAAGATCAAGATCGATACGCGCACTGCTGCATATATCGAGCGTGCCTGATACCAGAAACAGATAATAATTAAAAGAGGATAAAATGGGAAAAGTTAAAAGTTTCTCCGCCAAGCTTGCTCACGAGACCAGCACCGAAGGAAAGGTGATGTGTCCAGTCTGCAAAGCTGAAATCAAAAGGGTAAAACTGATTACCAATAAAAAGGGAACGAACGGCTGGGCTCCTCGCTATGAATATGCCAAGATTTGCAAATGCATCGAGGCAG
>JAQUHL010000226.1 GCA_028683635.1 Candidatus Cloacimonadota bacterium | reverse complement strand
AGGAAATCTGATATAAGGTATGGAAATGACCAAATGCGGAATATATTGCGCCACAGATTGCAAGGCCTATAAAACCGAGTGCGAAGGCTGTGTGGAACTGGAGGGGAAAATCTCCTGGGCAGTCTATTATAATAAAACCCATTGCCCGATCTACGAGTGTGCCACTTCCAAAGGATTTGCCAATTGCAGCCAGTGTAAAGAGGCTCCCTACAAGATCTGGATGGAAACCCGGGATCCCAGTTTTTCGGACGAAGCCTTCGCCCAGGATATCGCCAGACGGCTCCAAAACCTCTCTGCCTGGAAGCAGTGATATCTTTTACAGTGCTTTTATATAGGCCTCATGCAGTTCAAGACAGTCGTCCTGGATGCTGATCTTCAGCTCGGGTGACTGTCCTGAACTGCAATGAACTGAGGCCCTGTTTTTTTTATTTGTTCAGATACTGATTCACCTGAGCGTTGGCCTTGCGGGTTTCAAGCTCTTTGGCAACCGCTACGGGCACACAGACTTTATTGACGGGGTTAAAATATGTCCCCAGACTTTTTGCCAAAACCAAAGCAAGCGGAATGCCTATGAGAGAAATAAACAGCCCGGCAATTTGGAAGATTGTTACCACGCATAGGATCAATCCAAAGGGAATATACAGGATCGTGGCAATTACACCAAAGGTTTTCCATGCCTTGTTTTGTTCGATGTTCAGTTCTTTTTTACTGACCATCGAACTACTGAAGGGCGCTAATAAAAACTTACTTAATTGAATCAAACCAAAACCAATTGGAGCTCCGATCACTGTTATGACAAACAAGCCACCAACAAGGAAGACTCCAAGTGCCGAAAGAAACCCGAGGAACGGGATGTGCCAAATGATGTTAGCAAGTGTACGCATACATCTCTCCTGTTTTTTTAAGTGAGCGCATGATGCAAATCTTGCTGAATACTGTCAATATAATAATTTCACGTCGGAACTTATGCTTTTTATAGAAAACACAGAGACAGATTTCTTTATCCTTACAATATAAGACCGTTGCACATCCCGATTTATCGAAATGCAGACTTCTAAATATGGTGGTTGTGAGGCTTATTTTTGTAAATCATTTCGCCCACCACCCTAAAAGGAGTAGGGCTTTTGAACAGGCAACTCCGTCACCTCTGTCGACCGGAGCTCGACAGCCCAAATAGGGGTGGTGACGTCCTCGTCGCCACAAAGGATATTTGCTTTCTGAACAGGCAAACCGCTGCTTCTGTCGACCGGGAGGTCGACAGCCCAAATAGGGGTGGAGACGTCCTCGTCGCCACAAAGGATATTTGCTTTCTGAACAGGCAAACCGCTGCTTCTGTCGACCGGGAGCTCGACAGCCCAAATTGGGGTGGAGACGTCCTCGTCGCCACAAAGCTATATGCTTTCTGAACAGGTAACTCCGTTGCTTCTGTCGACCGGGAGGTCGACAGCCCAAATTGGGGTGGGGACGTCCTCGTCACCACAAAGAGCCAATTCTTTTTTTCTACTTCCGTTTACAGGGGCTCAGGCTTCGCCTCGCACCCTGCCTATGATCTGTCGCTCACTGGGCTTTCCCGTCATTCCCTCCTTCTTCCAAGGCGTTAATCACTTCTTAATCTACCCTTAATCAAGCGTTAATAATTAACGCTTGATTAAGGGTAGATTAAGAAGTGATTAACGCCTTCAAGTAGGGACGTGTAATGAAAACACAAGCCACACCCAAAGAAGTATCCCACAAAGAAGTATCAAAAAAGAAGTTACCTACTGGCATTTATTTCTTGACCAATAATATCGTGCAGGAAAGTATGAATTTCGTGTTTCCTTTGCCTTTTTCAGGCAAAGAACCTCTTTGATAAACAAGGATATAGAACTCATGAAAAAGAAAACAGTGATGTTGATCATTTTTGCTTTGCTTTCTGCAGCCCTGCTGGCTCAGGCGCATGGGGAACTGAACCAGATTGGCGATAAGAAGATCCTCCAGGTCTGGGGAAATCACCAGGAGCGCGGTTTTGCCCAGGGTTACTTCCTCGCCGGGGAAACTCTGCAGGTTATAAATAACTATTTTTACGGAGCCTTTTGTTCCAACAGTTCCACAGTCTATAACAGCCTCCGCCATTATTTTACCAATGCCTTTTCGCCTGAACTCATCTATCAGGATGAGGTCCAGGGCATGCTCGCCGGGATCCAGGCTGCCGGGCAAAGCATTTACCACTCTGGTTTGCAGCGGGATCTGGACGCAACAGACATTCTTTTGGCAAATGCCATCGTGGATCTGAACATCATGCGTTCAGAGTGGTCTGCTGATGACTTTTCTCTCGGTTGTGCCTCGATCTCGAGCTGGGGAACCGCCACGGCTCCGGATTCATTGCTGGCAGGCCGGAGCGTCATCACCCGCTTTCTGGATTGGAGCAGGGACGACATCCTGATTGGCAATCCGGTGCTGATCATCCATCACCCCTCGGAGGCTAATGAGCAAAAATGGATATCCTTCACCTATCCGGGACTGTTTGGGTCCCTGACTGCCATATCAGAAGCGCAAAGCTACGCCTCCCTGAACATGGGCAATATTCATAGCGGACAGAACTTTTCAGATCTGAATCCCGTTCTCTTCAGTGTGCGCAGCGGAATTGAAAGGCAGGACTATAACAATAGCGGAACTCACGATGCCATGGATATTTATGATGCGGTAGCCTTCAACCTGCACCGCTCGGGAACAATCGTCCATACCCTCTGGGAACTGGATGATCAGATAATCACCGGAGCAATCGAAAACAACAACTTTGGCACCGTCTTCCGGGTGGAACAAAACAGCCTGCTACCCGCAGGTCACCTGCTGGCCACCAACCATTTCCGGGTCTTATATGACCCCGTTTGCTGCCTGCGCTATCAGAACGTCTCCGATTCCCTGGCGGCGAATCCCATTATGACGGCAAAGAGGCAGCTTAGCGTGCTTTCCGGTGCTGCCGGAGATTACAACAACATGATGGCGATTCAATATGTTCCCTCCGAGGGCAGGATTCTGTGGGCAACTGCCACAAACAACCTCGCAGCCTATCAAGCACCAGCCCTATCCTTGCTCACGGATGAGCTTTTTGCCTTCCAGCCGACCGCTCTTGAGGATGAATTCCTCTCATCACCCCAGAGCTTCAGCATCTACCCCAATCCCTACCGGCCAGGGCAAAAGCTATATCTTAAGGCAGATGGACTGATCACCCAAATCGAGGTCTTCAATCTTAAGGGTCAAAGGCTGCTGAAGCTGCCACAGGCAACCAATAATGGCAGCCTTGAGCAGGGAGAAGCTTTCCGCCACCTGCAAAACGGGATCTACTTCATTAAAGTTAGCGATTGCGACAACAGGATCAGCACCCGGAAATTACTGATCCTTCGATAACCTTCAATCTCTAATAAAACGAGAGACTCCGCTTGCGGAAGTTCAGGCTAAAGGGCATCCGGGAAAGGAAATCCCTGCCCAGGATTCCGTCTGCTTTCAGCTTTTTCTGTGACCCCAGGTGGGAGACATCGCCCAAGGTGTAGGTCATATCTCCAAATTCGAGCTTGCCAAGCTTGCAAGAGGCAATTCTGCCCACGATCTCAGTTTCGGATTCCCTGGCATCGAGCAGGCTTTTCTTCAGCTTTTTGGCGAGGCTTTTGCTGATCAGGTTTTGCTGGGTGGTGGTGTCTAACACCAGCTTTAGATTGGCTTTGCCGATCTTGATCTTGAACAGGGGTCTGAAGGCGAGAAGTTCAAAGTTTAGTTTGTGCTTGGGAAGCGGTGCTTTGAGGGATTCGAAGACATTGCCATCC
>JAQUHL010000225.1 GCA_028683635.1 Candidatus Cloacimonadota bacterium | reverse complement strand
CACTTTGGTGGAATTGGCTGAGCCATATTGGGTTTTGAGGCTTTCTGCATTGGAGATGGTGGTTTTTAGCCCGATTGCCAGATCCCGGGTAACGGCTGCTCCTGCCATCGGAATTACAAACACATGGCGCAAAATACCATTGTTATAAAGCGATACATCACAGGTGCCACCACCAATATCAATAACAATGCATCCCAGGCGCTTCTCATCATCACTGAGCAGGGCATGATCAAGAGCCACATGGTTGAGGACAAAATTGTTGGGATCGATCTGATAGCCGGCAAGTTCGATGGCTTTGCTCAAGTTTCGGATCGAAGTAATCTCCGATAAGATATGATAGACCTTGGCACTAAGCTGGAAGCCATTCATATTCAGAGGATTGAAGATATCCTCTGTGCCATCGATGCTATAGCTTTGAGCGATTGAGTGCAATATCTGGCTGCGTTCGAATCCTTTGCGGATTTTGAGGATATCCCTCGCCTGGTTTTTGACGGCTTCCACCTGGTCTTCAAGAATTTCACCAGGTTCGTTCACATCCGTCTTGGGTATGGGGATTCTGCCTTCTTCAGCCTGGGTTTTAATCGTTTCACCGGTGATATTGGCAAAGATGTTCTGGATGGAGATATCCGCCATGTTTTCTGCTTCTGTCAGGGCAGAACGAATGCATACAGACAATGCCTGGATATCCTTTACAGTGCCCGAATCGATACCGCTGGAGGGAATCTGAGATACTCCCTTGATTTCAAACCTGCCATCATTTGCCACTCTGGCTACTATGGCCTTGACAAAAGAGGTTCCGATATCCAGCGATGTATATACTTGATTTCTCATTACATACCTGCCTTGACGACGACCTGATCTTTGAACCTAAGATCAAAAATGCTGTCGTGCTCGATTGCACCATTTTCCTGGACAAACATATACCGTTTGAGCTGAGTAATCATATCCTCGGGATCAGGAATAATCCTCGAACCATATTTAGTATCAACCAAATAGGGTGTTTTACCCACAAAAAAGTATTCTGAGACCCGGGGTTCAAATTCTGGAAGTTCAGAAACAATACGTTTATGGATGGCAATAGCTTTTCTGATGTATCCTTGCTTGAGCTTCGTGCCCGGCTTGAGCTGATCTTTGTTCAGATATGCACTAAGAATGGGCAAATCCTCCTGGTAATAGGGACTATAGCTCTCCAAGACCCTGGCTTCGGCATCAAGGGGATATAGATCACCTTCCAGACTCTTTATATATAGCAAGCTCTGCCTTTCCTTGATAATGATACTAAGGCTATGAGGGATTCTGCGTTTGATTTTTACCTTCTCCACCCTGTGCAGGGAACTGATCTTGTTCTCGAGTTCCGAGACCGGGATTCTGAACAGGTTCTGATTTTTGTGGGGTTTGATGATATTATGGATCAGGCTGGAAGGAATATGTTTATTTTCCGAGATCTTGACGTTCTTGAGCGAAAACCAGGAAACATTGAGAAGGAACTGGTAAACACCGATCCCGGCAATGCAGATAACTACCAGGCCAAACAGCACATAGAAATAGTTACGGCTGTTTCCTCTGCGTTTACGGTGTTTAAAGCTCATTTTCTTACCTCTTTAGTTTTCAGAGTATTACGCATTTCGTGGCAAAAAGCTTCCAAAGCATATTACTTCTCTAATTTGCTATCATTTTTTGAGTTACTGTTTGTGTCAATACTTTTTTGCAGAGTACTGAGAATCCGCTCGCCATATTGCCAGATATTGCCTGCTCCCATGGTGATGAGAATATCTCCGGATTTCAGATTGGCAAGGGCAATCGGTACAATGGAATCATTATCATCAATGCATGCTACATTGTGATGCCCTGCCTGAATTGCACCATCGGCAATCAGTTTGGATGAAACGCCCGGAATTGGTGCTTCCCGGGCAGGATAGATTGGTGCGAGCAGCAGTTGGTCGCAAGCAAAGAAGGCTCTGGAGAATTCTTCTTTCAAATCTTTCGTTCGGGAGAATAGATGGGGCTGAAAGAGAGTGACAATCCGACGGGAAGTGCTTTCCCTGAATCCTTCCAGGGTCGCCCTGATCTCGGTCGGGTGGTGAGCATAGTCATCATAGATAGTGATACCTCTCACCTCGCCTTTAAACTCGAACCTGCGGTAGACTCCATTGTATTCTGCCAGACCTTTCTTAATATCTGCGAAAGGAACATCGAGTTCCAATCCGATTCCCACCGCCAAAAGAGAATTCTGGATGTTGTGCCTGCCTGTCACTTTCATTTTGACTCTTCCGAGCTTATAGCCTTTGAATGAGACATCGTATTCAGCACTGAAATTCTTCATGTTCACGTTTTGAGCCATGATATCAGCCTGACGGGAGAAGCCATAGGTAACAATCTTCTTTTGGATATGAGGAAGCACGGCCTGAACTCCGGGATCATCAAGACAGGCAATTACACAGCCAAAGAAAGGAGCTTTGTTTGCATATTCGATGAAAGCACTTTTAATATCATCCAGGTTGCGGTAACAATCGAGATGATCTGTATCGATATTGGTAATACCGGCAATGATCGGAGTCAGGCTAAGGAACGAATGATCATATTCATCTGCCTCTACCACAATGTATTGGCTGCTTCCCATAACGTTGTTTGAGCCAAAGTTTTTCACCTTCCCGCCCACAATGATGGTGGGATCCAGATTCGCAGCTTGCAGAACCATTCCCGCCATGGATGTGGTGGTAGTTTTACCATGAGTACCCGCTATTCCGATGCTATAACTCATCCTGGTGATTTCTGCCAGCATTTCTGCCCTGCGGATCACGGGGATTTTCAGAGCCTGGGCAGAGATTATTTCCGGGTTATCATCTTTGACAGCCGAGGATTTGACCACGACGTCCACATCATTCACAATCGAGGGGTCATGACCTTCGATAATCTTTATTCCCCTGCTTTCCAGATGCTCTGTCAGTTCCGACCTCCTGAGATCCGAGCCACTGATTTCGTAGCCCTGATTGAGGAGAAATTCGGCAATGCCGGACATCCCGATCCCACCGATTCCCACAAAATGTATTTTCCTGGTTCTACCTAACATTGGTCACTTCCCTTGGGTTTAATAGCTTCCTGGTTTAAGATTTTCATTATACTTTGGACGATATCGCGGGCAGCTGTATTGGGCTGGATTGATGCGAAGTTCGCCTTATATTGCCTGTAATTGGTTCTTAGTTCTGTAATCTGGGCAAGTAAAGTCCCGCCGCTAAGCTCTGCTTGAGGCAAGAGCCTGGCAATGCCCTTCTTTTGCTGTTCCAGGGCATTGAAGTACTGATGGTTTTCTGACGCCGTAGGAAGGGGAATGAGGATTGCAGGGAGCTTGAAGGACTCCAGCTCAGTTATGGTCATAGCTCCGGCCCTTGTGATGGCAAGGGTGGCAATCCGGTAAAAAGATCTGATCTGGCTGGAAAAGGAAAAGATATGTACTCCAGGCTTCCCATTATGCCTGTCATAAAAACGCTGGAAGGTGCTTTGCCCGGCCTGCCAGATAACTTCGAAACCCTGGCTCAGCAAGGCATTGAGACAGGATTCCACTGCTTCATTGATCTTGAGCGAGCCCTGGCTTCCCCCCAGAATCAGGATTTTTTCCTTATTCGTGGATAAACCTATGGTATTCAGGGATACTGGTTCAAAATCTTCATGTTCATCAAGAATGGGGATGCCCAGTTTCAGAGTGTTTGGAATAATATCACCCGGGCTCCTTCGGGGGACGGGATTCGACCGCCATGAGTCTCTGGCTCTACCGGCCCGAATCCATCCTTGGAAGGTAACAGCGGTTAAAG
>JAQUHL010000008.1 GCA_028683635.1 Candidatus Cloacimonadota bacterium | reverse complement strand
AACGTGAATGTTTTATCAGCACCGAACAGCTATGGTGAATTCAACATCTCTGATGGAAGCGGTAGCTGCCAGGTTGATAATCAATTCTTTGATATTGGTCATACTTGGAGCGGGATATCCATGGGTCAGACCTGGGCAGAAATCCGGGGTTTGGTAGATTATTCCTTCAGCTACTATGCAATCAACCCCAGGAACATGAACGACATGGTTCGGGAATACACACTTGTCAATGCTGCGGTGTGGATACAAAGTGAAACAGCAAATATCGACGAAAACGTCACTGTCAGTGTGCAGACGTCCCGTTTGAGATCTAACTACAATGTCTCTGAATATACTGCCCGAATTGCCTTCGATCCAGCTCTTATCAAGTATCAGGGTGTGGATATTACAGGTACTCTCACACTTAGCAATGCAGTTCAGGTAACACTTGCCGCAACTGAAGACTATGTCGATATCTATTATCCAGCCTACGATTCGGGAGATTATGACGGTCCTATGACTTCGGATACCGATGGGGCAGACCTGATAAAACTGATCTTTACTCCTGTCGAGTATGGCGAGGCTATCGTATCCTTTGGTTACTTCAAATATAATGATGTTTCTCTGGCATCCCTCAACAGCGGAAAGGTTATCACCCCCATACGAAAAAAAATGGCTTTTCTAAACATCTCCAATGCTATGAATGATAAAAATATTTTCAATCCCTCCCTAAATGAGAAGATCACGATCAAATATGGCTACAGATTAAAAGATTCAGGCATCAATGCCAAGGCCACGATCAGGATCTATGATGTTCAGGGAAGACAAGTCAATACCATCGTAAATAAGAACATATCGGCCGCCAATGGTATCGAAGCCTTTGTTTGGAATGGAAGAGATACAAACATGAATCTGCTTCCGATCGGAGTGTATTACTGCCACCTCGAGATTGTAGAGAGAGACAGCGGTAATCGGGAAGAAACGGTTCAACCGATCGTTATCAGTTCCAAGTTAAAGTAATGAGGTGAACATGAAAAAGCTATTTATTACATTGATGATTGTGCTTCCGGCCGTTATGTTGCTTGCTGTATTTGATGATTACCAACCCTCAGCCCGGGCTCGGGGTATGGGTAATGCCTACACAGCTTATTCTCCTGATGCCAATGCTTTGTTCTACAATCCGGCAGGGCTCACCCAAACAGATACCGAAGTTAAGCTGGGATTTTCAAACCTGGCTAACCAGAAGTTTACAGAATTCAAAACTGCTGCAGCTTCAATCATGCTTCCTAAAAAGATGGGAACTTTAGGTCTGGGAGTTCGGATGTTCGATGTAGATTTTGAAGAGCACAACCTGATTTCCGAGCAAAACTTCTCGCTTGGCTATGCCAAAGTACTCCAGGAAGATATCCATTCAACCATCAGCGTCGGCCTATCCGCGAATTACTTCAGGCTGGTGTTTGATGAGGATGAGGAAGGCTCAAATTTTGGCCTGGATCTCGGTGCCCTTGCCATATTACACCAGAGAACTCGTCTGGGATTCAGCATCACCAATATCAATCAACCTACCCTCGGTGATGAAAATCAGCACGACATTCCCAGAAAAATGGCTCTGGGAATATCCTATGTTCCATACGATAAAGTGGTAACTTCCATTGAAGTGAAGAAAGATTTTGCCAAAGAAACCGAGTTTATGGGTGGAGTGGAAGCCCGTCTCTTCGATCCCCTGGCTATCAGGGTGGGAGTGCATCAAAATCCTGCAACTTACAGCGCAGGAGCTTCCTTCTATCTGGCCGGAATTGAAGTGGATTACTCATATACCTACCATGCCGTCCTGGAAGGTACGCATTATATAAACATCGGATACATTATCCAAGGGAGATAGAATGTCTGAAAAAGGTTTTGGTAAATACCTGCCCTCCTTTCTGAAAGTTGCTTTTGAGGTGATGGAACTCATCAAAAGAGATAAGAGCCACGATAAAAACATCAAACGTATGGATAAAACGCAGGAGAAACTGGCAACTGTTGAACACATGCTTGTGCGTCTTGAGAAGAAAATCCAGACCAACAAGGAAAATGTCCAATCTGTATCGGTACGCCTCCAGATCTGGCTTCTGATCAATTCAGGCTTGCTTATCGCCATTCTGTTGAAAGTACTCGAAGTTTATTGATCCTGATCGTCAGGAGCTACTGAGGCGATAAAGTGAGAAAATCTCCGCACCAGGGGAGGAAGCACTGGTGCGGGAGCAGGACAGGTCTTTGAACCATTCACCTAACACTAACAACAGCTCACATTTCACCTACGACGGAGCTGTCCCTATAAGTATATACACGACATTTTCAGGGGAAGTAAGAATAATCTTTCATCAATATAAGCTCAAGGCAGCTAAAAGCCTGATAGTCGGATGAGTTACGATGATAGATTTTTTTTCATTACGAAGTTATCCATTAAACCAGTTCTGCCAATGTTAAAGACCGTTGCACATCCCGATTTATCGAAATACAGACTTCCAAATATGCTGGTTGTGAGGCTTATTTTTGTATATCTATTCCCGCCCACCACCCTAAAAGGAGTAGGGCTTCGCCCTACAACCTATTATTCGAAGGTCTTTGTTATGTAGCCCGATGGGCTTGGGTGTCGCCCAAGGGGCATCAAATGGTATGTATTAATCTAACTGGATATTGATACTCAGATTGATCCGCCAATCCAGCTTGTCCAGAAATTCCCCACGGGGATTGAGGGAAAGCTCTAATAGGGAAGCCGGATTCATTTGCCAGGCTACTCCGATTAGTAATGCATATTCCTGCCAATCATCATCATACAGGGAGCCCCAACTATATTTGGGTTGTATGGTATAGTATATGTTTCCAATATCGTGTTTGATATTCAATCCGCAGCCCAGTTTGCGGTTCCGGGTGGCGATAGCGTAAAAACCTGCATCCCGGTCTCCATATTCATTCAGTTCAAATTCAAAGCTCAGTTCACTGCTGAAGGCGTTTCCGGTTGGTGTTCTGTATGGCAATTGCAGCCAGCTGGCATCTCCACTTTTGGATAACAGGGGATAGGAATCAAACATGCATGCATATCTGGCCTTCAATTGTCTGTAAAAATTGTCACTTTTCAGTTCAGGAAACTGGTAGCGGGTATAATCAGCCCTGATCTGATATGAGTTTGTGAGCAGGAAGCGATCTCCGACAATCAACTTAATCTCGGGCTCAAGGCTCAGGCTCTGTAAAACGTTGTTGGCTGCTGAAAGTAAAGCTTTGATGTAACGGTCCTCTTTCTTGGACCAGATTAGCCAGTTGTTGAATCTTAGTCTGGATTTATAATAATGAATCCAGCCTACCCGGAAGTATTGTGAAAGAAGATCATTGTCCCACAAGTGTTCATTATCAGGATACTCGGTTCTTTGTAAATCACTTTGGTAACCTGCAGTGAGGGTATCACCATCCGAGTATTCCCAGGATAGGGATGTGCTAAGACCTCTAATATCCATGTATCTGGAATTTTTGGTATAGCTGAAATCCTTGATTCCATAATCATGCCGGATTTGGTTTTCAAAATGCAGGCTGGCGGTGGGTAAATAGCTTGCTTTAAGGTAGATAGTATTGTTAAAATCGGCATTGTTCTTGATCAGGTTTTCCTGCATGCGGATTTTCCGCTGCGAGTATTGTTCGAGTACTTCAATACCAAAATCGTAACTGGGTTGATACTTGAGAGTGGATTGCAGAAAAATGCTTTCTCTTGCCTGAGTATCAGATAGCTGGTAGCTGCTGTGTTCATTGAACTGTTGCTGGATATAAAGATCGTCCTTGCGATCCTGAAGACTGAAACTTATGTCATAGGCAAGAAGCGGATCATAATATTCGAGCCGTGAACTTAGGTTGCGGGTACGGTTGTATCTCCAATCCAAATCGAGCTCTTCCTGGTTCAGTTTGAGATTGATATTGCCAATATGGGAGGGGAAGGAAAAATCAGTTCCCAGATTATAAAACACACCATCGCTTTGCATTGTACGGTGTTCCATATAACGGTCTCTTTCATTCTGGTTGTAATACCTGATGTCGGAATAAAAGCCCAGGCTGTCATAGGGGAAGAAATGTAGTCCGTAGCCAAAGAAAGCGGACTTATCAAGATAGGGGAGAAGTTCGGTTTGAAGATCACTTTTGTCGTAATAATATTCATAACCGGATTCCAGCTTGTGGTTAAAGTAGTTGTGATGTTTGATAAACTCGATGCTCATCCGGTTTTGGCTGCTGCTTTGATTGAAACTGGAACGCTTCTCCTGTGAGGAACTGGCTCTAACAACAAAGGAAAAATCCCGATAGGGAGTAGTAGCGTAGAGAAGGTTTTGCTCCACAAAAGTGGAGTTATCGTTATCGGATAGATAGAACTCGAGCGCTTTACCTTGCCCGGACAAAGTGCTACAAACGGCGAGCAACAGCATCACTAAGCAGAATAAACTCCGCTTCACTCAGCGTTTCCCCCCTGCGTGAAAAATCAATTCCAGTTTCATTTTCGATCTTTTCCAGTGTTTGTTTTTCGAACATCGAAGAGAGGTTGTTCCTCAGAGTCTTTCTTCTGTGCTCGAAAGCTTTCTGGATGATCTGGTGATAGATGTCAAGCTCTTTAATATCTGGCTTAAACTCTCTGGGACTTAGCATAATAATGGCCGAATCGACCTTGGGAGGAGGACTAAAACATTCTCTGCTAACATATTCCAGCAATTGGACATCAAAGTTCAGGCGAATCTTTAGCGTCAGAACTCCATACTGTTTGGTTGATGGTTTTGCTGTAAGCCTTTGAGCGAATTCTTTTTGGACCATAATCACGATTTTCTCGAAATGGCCAGCAAAGCTGGCAATTCTATAGAGTAGGGGAGATGTGATTTGATAGGGGATATTTGAGATAAGCTTGATTTTGCCAGGAACCGCACATTCGATTTCTTTTTGCCAGTCAACCCTCAGAATGTCCTGCATTATGACGTTGGCCTTTGTTCCAAAGCTTTCATTCAAATGGTCGGTAAGCCTGCGATCAAGCTCGAAAATACAGAGATGTGGATTCCTTTCAAGGATTGAACGGGTGAGAATTCCCTCTCCAGGCCCAATCTCCCACACCCTATCTTCAGAACAAACAGACGCCGCTTCTACCATCCGGTCCGTAATGGAGGAATCAGTTAGAAAGTGCTGACCAAATTGTTTGAGGGGCCTTATCTGCATTATCTGCTCACAAACATAGTCAAGGGACACAGAGCGGTGAGGTCTGGATCTTTGAACTCACAACTCTGTGCCCCTATGTTATGGATAAATCGCTGTTCTTTAAGCGCTCAAGCGGCTTGCTGCAATGTTACGGCACACTTTGCAAACTTTGATCGTGGCGTTATTCACTTTTACTTCATACAAAAGCTTAACACCGCCACGTTTGCAAACAGGACATTCACCCCTGCCATGATCCGGCATTACACGGATGCTTTTTCCACGAAAATTCTTGGCCATTTATTTCTCCTTGATTTGTTTATGATAGCATTAATAGCACCAAAATTCTGAAAGAGCTTATCCGTCAACCGAATTCTGGGTTGGTACAACCACTGCACATTTATCCATGCTAAGATATCATCACTACATTTGCAGAACGATCAGAATCTGTGCATAACACTAAGATTGAAACCAATCCCCAGAGTTGGTAACCCACGAACGACGTAATCCTCATAGTTGAGCAGGTTTTTCATTTGTACCTTTAGCTCTGAGCTTGGTCCAAGCGTGCAAACCAGGTTACTGCTCAAATTAAACACATCCGGTAGATGCTTGCCTAAGTGGTCGTAGATCATATATTTCTGTGTGAATGATATTTCCAGTTTATAACCCCTTTGCTTTTCAACCCAACTGGATTCCAACTCGATAAGGGGTTGATAGGATAAACGTTTCCAAGAATCATTCATCATAGCACCATAACACAAGGCAAGAGATTGTGAAGCTGAATGCCGGGATGATAAGCTTCGAAAGCCCTGCAGTCGGGGTTGAAAGATGATGGTGTTGTGATAGCCAAGATCGGGGACTCTCTGATCCAGGCTGGCCACTGGTAAAAGGGCATCATATTCGATTTTCAGATTGGTGTCAAGTTTCCATTTATCTAGGTATCGGGAAAGCTTTGTATCTGGCTTGGCAGAATAGCCTATGAGAATGTCCAGAGGCCTTTTTGTTGATCGTAGTCTGTCATCTATTGAGAAAATTTTGTATTTTCCTGCTATATCAGGGAATTGGTTGGCGATGATGGCTGGACGGTTGATGATGGAGATCAGTTTGTTTGTTTCAGGAACAAAATCCCATTTATATTGGATAGAAGGGATCAAGCGATATGCATCTACAAGCAGCGCAAATTTCAGTGGACCAACATAGGGAAGATCTTGAAGGTACGGATGATCCAAAACGCAGGCCAGGGCTGGGTTCCAATCCCCGAGTATGAGTGCGTTTTCCACGCTCAGGGATTTATAGAGGAGGCTGTGCTGGTTTTTTAGATCGAGAGTAAAACGCTCCCGGGTGGCCGATCCCATGGCTTGCCTATACTTGACCAAAGAAAGCCTCGTATTCATATTGAGTATATCGGTGGCTCCCACAGACCAAGCTGAGACGTTGAAGGTATTTGTCCAAAGAAAGGCATTCTGGTTCAGCGAATCCCATTGGGCATCGAAGAGCTTCAAATCCATATTCCAGTTGGTGAAAAGGTCGTTTGCAAGTCCCATCTCAAGCTCGGCTCTAAAGCTATCGAACTCATCATTGTAATAATGCGAACTGATGCGGATCGGATCCAGGCTTCTTTCTGGAATGATGAGCCAAGAAGGAATTTTTAGTCGCGGGGTTGATAACTCATGGTGAGTATAGTTCAGGGAATAGCCATCATACGAATCATAGCAGGCATGGATAACTGAGCGATGTTTTGCTCTTGGATGCTGTATAGTAACAGGAATAGTGGAAATTGCCGGGGGAAGATATGGCTCAAGTGAATCAATTGTTACCGGCAAGGGGCTGGGGGGAAGGGTTTTCTTGTAGATAAAGCTCTGGATACTACTGCTGCCTGAAACCTCATAATCAGGCAATTTGGTTGTTTGTGCAGGTAGATTGCATAGGCCAACCAGCATTGTGAACAGCATTGTAATAGTGTTGTGAGAAGTGCGGGAGATGAGTGCCTGCGAATTTTTTATCATAGATCCAGAGTATCTCCCATCAAAGTTTCAAGCTGCTGAATCCGGTCTGCGCTCAAGTATTCAATGTTGTTAAGCATCATCATGATTGCTTCTTTATGAGATTCTGATTCCCAAAGGCATAACACGTGATAATATACTGCCTCGGAGAGGGTGTCTTCCAGATCCGGAAAGAGAAGACGAATCATTGAAAAAATGCGTATGGCATCTTCATAATTCTTGTCGTGATATTGAACTGTTCCCTTTACCAAAAAGGCCTGAGCGTGATATTTGGAGCTTAGATTCTGGGAGATTAGCATACTTGCAATCGAATCAGCACTTGCATAATCCTCTCTGCCCAAAGCATGCTCCATGCGGAATATCTGGGCATCAATAGGGATTTCAGGATGGTTGGAGTCTTGTTCATACCAAGTGAATAAACCCTGATCCCATGTTATCTCGAAATCTTCTGGATAATGATTTACGGAAAGCTCAAGCAGTTTCAGCCAAACACTTGTCTCGGGACTTAGGGAAAAAGTTTTTTTGAGCTTCGCATAGGCGGCTTCATATTTCCCGCTGGCGAGATCAAGAAAAGCCCATTCCTTGAGTACAACAGGCGATTTCTCGTATTCATAAAGTGCCTGATAGGTACTGTCTGCTGCTTCCGGCTCGTTGAGGTTGATCAGGGATTCTGCCATCAAGAGTTCGACCTCAAGCCTTTGGGATTGCGGATGGCGGGCTCTGAGGATTTCCGCCTCACCGATCAAAGCCTGCCAGAGGGATTTGTCTGCATAGACCTTAACAACAAGGAATCTCAGCTCGAAGCGCAAATACTCACTTTTGAAGGAGTCAATCAGCCCGATCAGTTCTTCTGCCAGGGTTAGCTCTGCACCTTGTTTGAAGCCCAGTTCCAGCCCCACCAGAATTTCCTGAACGAAGGTCTGTTCATCTGCTTTGAGAGGTGAAGAATTCATAAAGCGACGGATGGTGTTTATCCATGTTTGAGTTGCAGAATTATAGTTTCCAAGATTGTAGTAAACATTGGCAATATCATTTAGGACCCGAAGGTAATAGTTTGAATCGGGAAAACGTTCCAAAAACTGCTCATAGATTTTTAAAGCTTGATGGTAATCATTGGCATGAAAGGCAGATTTTGCAGAAAGATAGAGATATGTATCCTCACTTCCTCTGCTTCCGGACAGAGCAAAATATAAATCCGATGCTTCTTTGAATCTTCTCAGTTGAAAAAGGGTCAGTGCCCTGTAACTCTGTGCTTCGCGTTGTTTTAATGTGTCTGCCACAAGGTCCTCTGCAGCCTGATATACTTGAAGAGCTTCAGAATATTTCTTTTCATTGAAAAGAATTCCACCCCGCAGGATGTGGTGATCAAAGTTCAGATCCTCTGTGACGATCTTATCAAGAACCTCGAGTGCCTGTGTGTAGTTTCTTGTATAGTAATAAGTTTGGCTGATCCTGTATAGGACTCGGGGATTTGCCGGATCTGCTTCCAGCAAGGTTTCATATTCACTCAGTGCCTGAGTATAGTTCGCCAGATTAAAATCAATCTCAGCCACATAGAATCTTGCATCCCAGATATTTATGGCATTGGGATGCTCCTCTATCATCCTGTTGAAATGAGCTTTAGCAAGGGAGTAGTTCTTTCTGTTTACATAAATCAGGCCCAAAGTAAACCAGGTTTGGCTTCTAAATTGACCATAAGGGTGCAGATTCAAATACCGGTTATAGGATTGCAGGGCTTGCTCTTCCTTACCTATCTTATACCAAATGTCCGAAATCAGAAAGTTGATCCTGTCAAGTGAATTGTAATCGATACTTTCTGCTTTAGCCAGTGCAAGATACTTCATGGCTTCCTCATAATCCTGGCTCAGGTAATTCAAATAACCCAATAGAAAGAGCTGCTCTCCATAATACAACTTGGTGGGGGAGTTCCGGACGAAATCCCTTAACTGGTTGATGGCGGACTGTGCGTTTTGAATGAAAAGGATTTTTACCTGCTCAAGATAACTTAAGATGGCAATATCCGGGAGTTTAGAATTCTTCAGGGAGGAAAACATGCTGTCTGCTGTTGCTTTATGGCCATCATTCTTTAGTATCAGGGCGTTATAGAAACGGGAATAATCTGTAGTAGTAGCGATTGTTGAGAGATAGTCTTTGGCTTTGTTGAAATTGTCCTGTCGTATTGCATTTCTAACTATCAGCAGTTTTATGTCATTACTGAGATGCTCATCAGGGATATGACTTACTACTTCATCGAATTCAATAAACCTGGAATTCTCTTCCAAAAAGGCAAGCCAATATAGAATATAATCCCGATACAATGCTTCCCCTGGAGTAACTGTTACTAAGATATCCTTTGCCAATTGCTCTTTTTCAAGCTTGAGAAGCACTTTAAAGAGCTCAAATTGGGCATCCTTGCTATCTTTTGCAATCAGGGACTGGTGAAAACTCTGTTCTGCAGAATAATATAAACCCTTTTCCACTTGGATGAGACCTCTAAGGAAAAAGGCTCTGTGATTGTACGATTCGAAATCAAGTTCACTTTGATATCTTTGGATCAGAATCTCAGCCTCAGTGAAATTTTTCAGTTTATACTTAGTAAAAGCATTGTCCAGCAGGACTTGTGCCTTAAACTCCAGGGGATAAAGAGATCCAGCGTTGAATCTTTCCGGAGAGCCGAGGATTTGATCATATTCCAGGCTACTTGATTGGTAATTTCCTTGCCTGAGATGTATGTCAGCTTGGATATATTTTGAGTAAATTGAGTATTCCGAATCCGGAAACTTCAGATCGAATCTAATGCTCTCTTTCAGGGCACTTGCATCATCTCCGCTTTCGAAAAGCAGTACCAAATATTCAAATTCATAATCTTCATTCAGAGTGCTAGCATTAAGATCTGAGAATTTTGGTAACAAGTATGTCCACCCCATGAGGAGAGTCATCAATAGCAGCATAGTGAGTGCGTGTTTCATTTTAATACCTCAAGGTTTGAAGGGCAAGGCAACGAAAACTGTGGTGCCTTCGTTCTCTTTACTCTTGATCCAGATGTTTCCTTTATGAAGTTCGACGATTCGTTTGGCAGTTGAGAGTCCCAGACCCAGACCACTCGATCTGTATTCGATGGAGCCGGACTTGTGAGCGTAGATTTCATTTAGCTCATAGAATTTGCGAAATACGTTACCGACCTGCTGCTCAGGAATCCCAATGCCATTATCTTGTATATAGAGGATAAGACTTTCTTTGTTGTCGATTTTCGCCTGTTGGAAGGCAGAACGTCTCGCGCCCAGGATGACATTGCCGAAATCATTAGTAAAACGAATGGCATTGAGGGCTATATTATAGATCATCCGGTGGATAGCTTCCCAATTTGCTGTAAGATTTGGCAAGCTGGGTTCAGCCTCAATCTTGATAAACATTCTTCTGTGGCGGGAGAGGATTTCCACTTCCTGCTGAACAAGAGAGAGGATTTCATAGATATCAATCGGAGTTTTTGGCAGAGAGGAAATCAAGTTGTAATTATTCATAGTGGTAATATCCTGCGTGGTGAGAATCAGCTTCCTTACTTGATTTTCAATTTTCCCGATGATCTCTTTTTTCTCTTCCTCATCTGAGAAGATGTTTCTCTTGATTCTGGATACATAGCCCTGAAGAGTGGTTAGCGGAGTATTCAATTCGTGGGAAACAATCGCCATAAACTCATCCTTAAGTAGCTCCAGAGCATGCATTTCCTTGTTTTTGGAGATGACAGCTTCATATTGCCTGGCGTTCTTGAGAGCGATAGAGATCTGTTCGAGCAATAGATTGATTATCTCGCTATTCAGGTACATTTCCCTGTTGTTGTTGTTCATATTATCAAGATACAGAAATCCATAGAGGACTTTATCAAGCACGATGGGAGCGCAGAAAATGGTGTGAAGGTAATAATCCTGAACACTGATCGAACCTCTAAAGCGATGATCCTCTATCGCATTGTAGGTGAGAAGCGGCTCCAGACTCTGATGGCAATGACTGAGAACTGTTTTGCTTATTCCGGCCATACTTTGCAGAATCTGCTTGGTCTCGTCCAGATGGACTTTATATATAAATTTCCCTTCTTCATCACGCTTTATCAGAAATCCTCTGGGACTATTGGTAAAATCAATACACTTAGAGACGATTTCCTGTTCCAAATCTTCAATATCTACAATACTCATAAGTTCATGTGATATTTGCATGAGTTGGTTCATCTTCTCAATACGTTGGGTGATTTGAGTATAATCCTGAATTCTAATGATCAGGGAAGTAAGGTTTTGCCGAACGGCTTTGAGGATGGAGAGTTCGTGCTTGCTAAATTCCAAATCACTATCATCAGTAAGGATAAGGTAGCCTATCTTCTGGCGTCCTGAGATCAGAGCAGCTACCATGAAATGCATGTTTTGGATTGAGCCAAATTCGACGGAATCATTTCGCATTGCTCGTTCAATGTAGGGGTTAAAATCCGCCTCAATAAGTGCATTGATATCACAATTGTAACTGATGAAAGGGATGTAAGTGCTGATCTTTTCTGAGTATTCCATCAGACGGAATTGTTTGGGAGCAAGAACCTGTCTGATTCCCTTTTCGATTAAAAACCTGATCCTATCCACGTTACTGAGATTGGTAATATTGTACAGTAACTCATTCCATATACTTCTCATGTTCTTGCGGCGTGGTGCCAATTTGACACAGGAAAACTTATTGATGTCTTTCAGATGATACTGACCAATGTTCAAATAATTGTTTCGATCATCCTGAGGAATGTTCATGGTTACAGTATCAAGGTACTTTTTGTATTCGAGAAATAATCTCTGTGCTTTTGGAAGGTTGTCTATCTGGGTGAGGATCTGAATCCTGATCTGATAGATATCCACAACTAATTGGTAATAATGAAATGACTTGCACTCATTAAAACAGCGTTCTGAGACCCGATATTGCTCCCTCAGAGGTAACTCAGGGTTCATCAGGGCAATCTTCATTTCCAAAATCTTGATCTTGTATTCCCAATATCTATAGCAATTTTCTCTAACCAAAGGTTCTGCCATCCCCAGAAGCTCAGTAGCCTTCTCATAATTTCCCAAACCATAATGGCATTCTGCCTGGAAAATATAGAATACAGCAGTGGCATAGCTGTTTTTGATCTCACCCGCATAGTGCAGAGCTTGCTTAAGCTCGTTTAGTGCTGTTTCATGGTCATTATTCAAGATGGCGATCAGGCTGAGGACATTGTGGTAAAACTCTTCCTCATGTAAATGTGAGTAGTTGATTTGAGGATTCTTGGAAATCAGTTTCTTGAGTTTATTGTGATTGAAGAGCTCAAAGAGGTAATAGAAATATGTCTTCACCAGGGGATTGATTTCTTTGATAGTACCATTGATCAACTCGGGCGAAGTGGTCTCAATAAAACTGTGATAATAGCTAAAGTTATTGATCTTGCTCTTGGCCAGGGCAAGATTGCGTTGAATGCTATCCAGAAACTTATCGCTATTGACGGATAGAACCAATTCCTTGGATTCAAGAAGCCTGATCTCAGCCTCCTCAAATCTGCCCATGTTTATTTTGGCTTCGCCCTGGTTCCATCTTGCCAGAGCTTGGTTGAGTGGTGAGTTTATATCCTTTGCATATTTGTATCCCAATTCTGAATAGTGCTCTGCAGTTTGAGTAACACCTTGTTTGAGATAAATATCCGAAATATTGTTGTAAATCAAACCGAAGTATCGTACGATGTTATATCTTTTCCAGATTCCGAGGGCAATATTCAGATGCTCTTCGGCCTCATCGATGATTCTCTGTTCGCTGTAAAACACACCCAGGTCGTTGTGGAGATTGGCCAAGCGGATTAACACTTTAGTGTCATGAGCCGGAGCTTGAATGGAAAGGAAATCTTCAATGGTTTTGATTGCCAGGTTGATATCCTTCTTGATTCTGAGATACACTGCTTTCCGGTTTACATACAGGACTTGCAAATCCAAAGGTAGCTGATAATTATCAATTTTGTCAAGATAGGATTTGGCATCATCGGGGTTGAAACGGAGCAATACATAGGCAATATATAGCCAGATCTGAGCTTTTTGTTTTCCAGTTATGGCCAGAAGATCGGCTTTTTCAAAGTAAGCAATCGCTTCCTTGGAATCTTCCAGTAGCATGTAGATAGTGCCCATTAGCATATAGCTTTCAAATACAGGCGGGATTTTGGACAGGGAATCAAGTAGTTCATCGCAGGTTCCTATGTTACCTGTGAGCTCCATCTTTTCCTGAAACAGCCTGAGATCCGAGATCATTTCCGAAAATTTGACTTTCGTATGGGGGAGGGTATCAAGAAGAACCACTTTTAGGATGGCATTATAGGCCAGATCCTGATTATAGTCTTCCTCGTAAAGGGAGTAAAGCCTGAGGTAGTATCTACGTTGTCTGGGGTAGTCATTTGCAATGAGAGTGTTTTGAATGATGCCTTTACAGATCTCGATGTCGTGAACGACCTGTTTGTCATAATAACGGATGATTTTTCTGGAAAGTTCCAATCTTTCAGCTCCAGGAACCTCATTCACAAATCGTTCTTTGGCTTCCAAATAAGTATAGTAGTAGTGTTTGCTTTCTTTGTAAAGAATTTCGTTGTATAGGGCATCATTGAGTAGGGAATAGAGCTGATGATCTTCCAAGTTCAACAGTTGGATAATAAGATCACGATTCAAAGGAGTGTGAGCAACCGCAAGTTTCTGAAGATGATTATAGTTATCCTGAGTAAGATGGCTCATTTTGGAATATATGGCATGCACCAACCTCGCTGGGAGAGCATAATTATCTAGATCCTCATCCCAGTTCCAGATACCATTCTTGACTATCTTCTTGTTTGTAATCAGATCAATCAGGATTTCCTGGATGAAAAACGGATTCCCTGCTGCACGGGTATAAATCCATTTGCAAAAACGCTCCGGTACATCCAGCCTGACCAGTTTTTTTACGTAATCGCTACTTTCGGTCTCATTTAGATTGGGGATGTTGATCAGAACGGTGTGTTCGATTTTATTGACCTTGTTATAGTCTGTGCAGCTCAGTACCAACAAAATCCGGTTTTTTACCAGATAGGAAGAAAAGAAATTGATAAAATCAATGGTGTGCTGATGTACAAACTGGAAATTCCGGATAATAAATATGACAGTGCTGCGTTTGGATATCTCCAGCACCAGTTCTTTTACGGATTCAAAATCTAATTTGAGATCTTCCAAACTTTGTGCCACCTCTTTGGCAGCTTGTTCAGACTGGAACAGGTAGCGCTCGAATTTTTTGGAAATTTTGTTCATAGTAGAGGATTTCTGGATTTGCTCAGGACTCAGGGATTGCAGATACTCTTTGATCAAGGCGAAGAAGGCTTCATGATTTGTCTTGGTACAGTTGTAATCATAGAGGAAGTACTGACCATTGAGTAAGTGAAATTTACACAACGATAGGATGTTATCCTTGCCCATACCATCCCCGCCCAGGAGGGAGATTATCTTCCCATTACCCTTATCTGCGCTGGGTATGTAATCCAAAAGCTGGTGGCTGATGCTTTCCCGTACAAGGTAACTATTGAACTTAAGAGAGTTTACCATCGACCAGGCAATTGAGAAGGGATATTGTTTATCCTGAATCCGGTTGATGTAGGCAATGATTTCTTCGCTGTTCTGAAAACGATTATCCGGATTCTTTTCTAGCAGCTTCAGGATGAATTTTTCCAGTTGCAGGGGTATATCATTGTTCAGTTCCGAGGGGAAAATCGGGATGAAGTATTGGTGAGATCCGGTAATTAGGGCATTGATCTGATCCACACTATAGGGAAAGGCTCCTGTGGTCAACCGATACAGCATAACTCCCAGCGAATAAAAATCACTGGAAGGGGCCTCCAGCTTTCCCAAATAGATTTCTGGTGCCATATAGGGGAGAGCGCCGCTAACCCTTTGGGTCTCGCTCTGTACATCCATTTTGCTAAACCCATAGTCTATGAGTTTGAGAATAAGCTGGTTATTTTCCACCCGGTAGATGGTGTTTTCCAGCTTTAGATCCTTGTGAAGAATGCCCTGGGTATGCAAGGCATGAAGAGCATAACAGATCTGAACGATCACATCGAAAAGCTGATCCAGACGATGTTTTGAGTATCTGAAGTTGTTGAGGGTCGAGCCCTCGAAGTATTCACTTAGGAAATAGACATGATCACCCACATGCCCAAAATCAAGTACATGGCTTAAGTTGGGATGTTCAATTTTGGTAATATGGTGCATTTCTTCAGCACTGAAGCGATCATACAACTCGCTTGATGCCATATATTTGAATAACTTGAGAGTATATTCCGTACCCGTTCGTACATCTTCCACATGGTAAACATTTGCCCAACTGCCAGTTCCCAAGCTCTCAATTACTTTGTATCTATGATCAATAAACATTATTACTCCTTTACTTCATGCCCTGTTGTCCGGTTCCTTTCCATCTTTTATGGACCCAGAACCATTGATGAGGATGAGCAATGATGTATTGCTCGTGAATTCTGTTAACTTCATCGATTACTGCTCTGATGTTTTCTTCAGTATCGTCCCAACAATCATGATAAATCATTGAATCAAATGTGAATACTATCCGCTCGTCCTCATTGCGGAGAGCATATCCCACCACAATTGGGACTTTAAGCTTGAGTGATAGTTTTGCTGCTCCCTTCCAGTGAGTAGCTGGAAAGCCCAAAAAATCTGAAATTATTCCTCTACCCCCGGCATATTGATCGGTGAGAATGGCAATCATTTCATTATTTTTCAAGCGAGTGTTGATTTCCCTAAGCCCTTTGTACATATCTATTACAGACACACCCAGACGTTCCCGTATCCTGTTCGTGTAAGCATCAAAGAGGTCGTTTCTTTGTCTCTTGGTGTTCACACTAACAGGGATATTAAAATGTGGGAAAACTCTGGCTGC
>JAQUHL010000224.1 GCA_028683635.1 Candidatus Cloacimonadota bacterium | reverse complement strand
CTCCGGTAAGGAAGCACACATACTTCTGCTCTTTCAAAAAAGCCCGGAACTTCGTCGTTCTCGATGTATCGGAAATGGATTTCCAGGTGTTCTTCCAAATTGTGCTCTGAGATTATCTGCTGGTACTGGTCCTTTTTGCCATAAACGTCTCCGGCGATGATCAGTTTGATTTTGGGAAGCACATTTTTCACCATTGGCAGAGCCTTAAGCAGGATATCCAGCCCTTTGTATTCTTTTACCAAACCAAAGAACAATAATGTAAATTCTTCCCGCTCATGAGTTCTTCCAATATTCTGATAATCTGTGAAAATCGGATGAAATCCTCTGATCAGTTTAGATTGGCCGGATTCAGGATTCAAAGTAAGCAGATCCCCGGCACTTTTGGCAGAAAGCACGATCACTTTATCCACTTTATGGATCAGTTTCTTACTTAAGCAATCAGCCAGAGGCCAGCGTTCGTGAAAATCCAGGTTATGAGCCAGAAGAAATACTTTGGTGTGGCGCAAATGGGCCAAAATCCAAAGATATACCGGTGCAAAGATAGGCAGCCAATAGGACAGAATCAGGATGTTAGGAGCGAATCTATCAATGCGTTTGCAAGTGAACTTCCAGGTAAGCGGGTTATAGGGAGTGAGCACCCGCTCCTGAGGAAAGGGAAGGTCTTCCTGCGTAGTTGCATACTGCCCTGAGGCCGGGAAAATCAGAGCGGGGTATTGATGGATAAAATTGAACATCCGGATCTCGATGTCCTTACTCAAAAACTCTTTGGCAAGCTGCTCGGCAAAATGAGCTATTCCACCTCTGAAAGGGTGGCAGGGTCCCAGAAAAGCAATTCTCATTCGGCTCACATCAAGCACCTGTCCTTACATGTATTTGTCTTTATTTCTCAATGCTGAACCTGGTGGCATATCTGTCAACTGCAATTATGCCGGGAAGGGGAAGATCTGCCTTTCCCAACCCCTTGGAGTTCAAAGCCCCTAAACAGATTAGGCGTTTAACTTTTTAAGACCATTGAAGAATGGGTTGTAAGGCGAAGCCCTTCTCCTTTTAGGGTGGTGGGCGGGTATAGATTTACTATAATAGGCCTCACAACCAGCATATTTGGGAGTCTGTATTTCGATAAATCGGGATGTGCAACGATCTTCCCAAGTTAAAAAATTCCCGTCCGAGAAATCGGGAATCCAGGACTTCTTCATCCTCGTTCGAAGGCGTTAATCACTTCTTAATCTACCCTTAATCAAGCGTTAATTATTAACGCTTGATTAAGGGTAGATTAAGAAGTGATTAACGCCTTCAAGCAAGGATGACGTTTGCATTTGACGTTTTTGATTTTTTGGGGAGTGTTTTTGGGGAGCGTTTGGAGCTCCCATTGAGACCCATCGGGAATCCAGGAATCCCCCTTTAGCCACCTCACCTGAATTCTTCAGAAACTATTGTTGACAAATATTTGGTTTTCTTTGGCATGGGTAGGAAGGAATTACACACCAGCTTGTATGAGTTCCGGAGGTAAAAATGACGAAGAAAAGATTGATGCTTTTCACTATTGTGGCTTTACTATGTGGATTCCTGCTGTCGGGCTACGCCAGGAAAGAGCCTACTGAACTGGATGGCTCGACCATAACCGCTCCACCAGAAGGTTTCGTTTTGGTCCAGGGTGGCACCTTTAGCAGACCGAATTGGGATGGCTCCTATCCTGAACCTCCGGCGCTGGTTACTCTTTCTTCATTCTACATCAACAGATATGAAGTTACCCAAGCCAGCTATCAACGGGTGATGGGGGGCAATCCTTCCTACTGCAATGGCAATCCCGACCTTCCGGTGGAACAGGTTTCCTGGTTCAGTGCGATCGAATATTGCAACCGGCGCAGCTTGCAGGAAGGGCTTACTCCTTGCTACAATTACAGCAGCTATGGCACTATTCCAGATAATTGGCCCTCAGGATGGGACTCAGATAACAAAAACCATTATAAGCTAAACTGTGACTGGGATGCCAATGGATACAGGCTTCCCACCGACATGGAATGGATGTTTGCCGCCAGGGGTGGTAACCAGAGCCCAGGCTATACCTACAGTGGGAGCAACACGATCGGGGAGGTAGCCTGGTATATATCCAATTCCGATAATACCAGTCACAGTGTAGGCACTAAAGCTGCCAATGAACTGGGCATTTTTGACATGAGTGGCAACGTCTGGGAATGGTGTTGGGATATTGATGGTATCTATCCCAGTGGCACACAAATCAATCCACAAGGTGTTACCAGCGGACCGGAACGCGTGAGGCGTGGCGGTGGCTGGGCCAGCAACGCCAACGTCTGCCCGGTTTCGAATCTAACCAGCAGCCTTCCCACCAGCACATACGGAGATTTGGGCTTCCGTGTCGTCAGGGCTATCCCTTGATTTTTGGATTGTCTCCTTTTGGGGATTTTGGGAAGTAAAGTCCAATCTGAATAGGGAATGAATGCAAATGGCCAGTTCTGTCAAATTAAAACTTGACTAATTACAGATAATTGTAGTCGATGAAAATTGGATATATATTAGTTTATACTTTGTGAAGAGCGCTAACTTGCGTACTTGTTTGAATGAGTATCGACTAACGATCAGATCCTCTCCACGGTATACACAGAAAGACCGTTGCACATCCCGACTTATCGAAATACAGACTTCCAAATATGCTGGTTGTGATGTTTGTTTATGCAAATCTATACCCGCCTAAAAGGAGTAGAGCTTCGCTCTACAACCCATTATTCAATGGTCATTACGAGAGTTCGGAAGGCTGCAAGGTTACAAGAAATCCAAAGCCAGATACTCCTCATTCCGGACTTGATCCGGAATCCAGACAAAAATTGAAATTGAATGACCGCACAAGTGACATCTGCCGGGCTCTGTCAGCCCAGGATAAGATATACCCACTAAACGCTGCCCTTTAATACCAGTCATTCCCGACCCCCGATCGGGAATCCAGACCTCACACACCAGTCATTCCCGAGAAATCGGGAATCCAGCCAAGTCCAAACCCCTGGATCAAAGACGATCAGATCGAATATGAACCAGAGATGAACCCTGTAGGTGTCTCGGGAGCGCATACGCCATTCCCTCCATTTCACTGGAAGTGCAGGACAAGCACTGAAATTATAACTATGTAAAATGCAAAACAGGATGGGTTTTTTACATGCAATGCTTGAACCTGAAAAAACCGCCTCCCATTTCGGAAGGCGGTATGAAATGGCCATTGCTTGTATTATTTATGATGTTTTAGGGTATTCAAGTTCTCCTTGATCTCACCCCAGGTATACCGGTCGCGGCTGCCATTCAGGCCCATAAGATAGGCCAGAGCTTCCTCGCGGTAATTCTTTACCGCCACGATCCGGTAGAACATCTCTGTCCTGTACTGAGCCACAAAGGGATGCACAAAGCTGGTCCCGGTCACAAAGGAATGGAAGTAGTAGAAATGTTCATCCTCGTAGGGAGTTTCGTTGTACAGCACTATATATCCGTCTGGCTCGATGGGTGTGCCATAGATTGTTGTGGTAACGGGCTGCCAGGTTAAATGAGCATCGTTCCCCATCACAGATACCACCAAACCTTCCACTGTAGCGGGAGGCACATATTCTCCCACAGCGCTGAGCTTTACTGCCAATGATGGTATATTCGAAGCGTCGCTGTGAATGTAGATGGAATCGCTCACCGCGCCACTGGTAACTGGAATAAAAACCACACTCAGTTGGGTAGTTTGGTTCACGGGTACAGTGACAGGCAGTTCTGTTCCCGATAGGGTAAACTGGCTGTTGCCCAGATAATAGGATACGGAGCTGATGATCATGG
>JAQUHL010000223.1 GCA_028683635.1 Candidatus Cloacimonadota bacterium | reverse complement strand
CTCAGCCATCTGTTTGAAGTTATCGAATGTTTCATATTTTCTCCCACTTTTATATTTTAATAATTTCCGGATATAGGACCCTGGACATCGTCTTTGGGCACTGGTGGAATTGCAGATCTTGTTGCAATTACAATATTTCCGCCGACAGAATATGTAACCTGGTCATTTACCACATCGATAGATAAAATTCGTCTGCCTTCGATCACATCGCCAACCTTGGCTATGTGCGACTTCCCCTGATATTCAAAGATAGCATATTCGTTTGTAACACTGGCCAGACGGAAGGTGTTTTTAACCATATCTTCATATTCTTTCATCCGATCCGCTTTATCTTTGATGATGTTTCCTTCCCGCAGAGGATCGCGGGTAACGATGAAGGCAAACATGTTTCTATCTTCAATCGAATTCTCGATTTTCTTGATCCTGTCCAAAAGATCCTGTGAGACAGATTCTTCGGCATAGACTGATTTATCGGATATCTTGGCGATCTGCATGTGAAATGCATAGATCCGGATAGCGAGTACCAAAGCAATGATAAAGATCAAGGCAATGGCGAAATCTTTGATGTATCTGTGTTCCATTATGCCTCCTTCTTCACCTTGAATACCGATAACTCAATGGTTACCCTGTATTTGGGAGTTTGAGGAGTACCTTCTTTGATGTCCTTCTCCCTCATCTGTGCTCCTGCAATATCCAGGGCATGGATTTTCACGATGCGTTCAAGACGTTCCAGATCGGAAATAAACTGACCGATCTGGACGAAGGTTCCTTCAAGTTCCAGGATGTAGGTGGTTTCAATCAGGTTTGCCTGCGAGTATTTTTTGCTATCGGACATTTTGTTGATGGCAACTTTTCTATCCACAGCCAATTCTCCGATCTTTTCCTTGAACAGGTTCACTTCGGTAATGGCAAATTCCTTTTCCTTGGTGAGGCTGTTATCGATGACAATGGAGAACTGGGAAAGCTGTTGATCAAGAATCTTAGCGCTATTGAGCTTTTCCTGGGCTACTTTGATTTTGTTATCGTAATCTGTGATCTTGGTGGTCTTCTTTTCTATCATATTGGCTGAAACCATGAAGAAAACGACCCCGATCAGGATCATGAGCAGCACGAATACTAAGTATTTCTCTTTCATTTTTTACCGCCCTTTTCTTTGCTGTAGCACTCGATTACGAAATCCATGATCTCTGTATCTTTGACCAGACGCTTGGTAACGGATCCCATTTTCACATCCGGGAAGTCGTTTACAAGTTCTTCGTTGCTTTTGATGCGGTTGATGAATTCACCAATCATATTCATCTCATTGATGTTTGGTTGAATTTCAGTGATACCATTGAGAGTAAGCACTCCCTGGTTGAAATTCAGCTTACTGACGGCAAGCCTGTCCGAGATCACCTCAGCAAGTGCCACCATCTTCTTGGCCCAGAATATCCGGTTGTCAAAAGTGGTTGCCAGCCTTTCAAGATCTGCGGAGGAAAGATAGTCCTCGCTGGTCTGATATTGGCTTAACTGTTTGTTCAGATCGTTGTAATATGCGATGCGGTTGTCCAGCTTCTTGCCCAGAGTCATGTTCACATAATACATACCTCCGATCAGGACCAGGAGAACCACGACAAATGCTACGATGGAGTTGATGAGAGTGCGGTTTTCGCGCTCCGCCTGAAGCTTCATCTCTCCAAACTTATTGAGGTTGATTTTAAAGAAAAACGCCTGTGTAGTCATCATTCTCCTCCCCTATTCCGAGCGCATTGCCAGACCAACTGCCAACGCGAGTTGGGGGTCTTTTTTATCTGCAAATTTCTCAGGCATTTCCACATTGATGAAAGGCATGAAAATTTCTGTTGGGATGCTTGCTTTGTCCTGAATGTATTCAGGAAGTCCCTTCAGTTTCGAGCTTCCACCCATCAGATAGATCTTTCGGAAATCGCTGTTTCCGGCTTCTTTGACGTAGAAACGCAGTGATCTGCGAATTTCTTCCACAATCACGTCTTCCGTGGATTTCTCGGAAATATCTAGCATACTGATGGTTTTCCCTTCTACCGCGTCGGGTGCATCATTCAATCCCCATTGAAATTTGTACTCTTCTGCTTTGTCCCACTCCATCTGACGTTTGCGCATTATATCCCGGGTGAAATGATAACCACCATAAGGAATATCACGGGCAAAGAACTTGGCATTGGGTCCCCAGATGATCATATTGGTACGATGAGCACCGATATTGAGAAGAACATAAACACCTTCCTCGACAAAGGCATTGAGGGCAAAACTATTGGCCACAGCGAGGGAATCAATATCAACGATGTAGGGAGTTAATCCCGAAGATACGAGGGTGTTCACATGATCATTCAACACATCCTTGTTTGTGGCAGCGAGCAGAATATTCATGTTGTTCGTCTTTTCTTCTACGCTAATCACCTGATAGTCGAGTACCATATCGGTTCCGCTGATGGGTATGTGTTTTTTGGCTTCAAAAAACAGAGCGGATTCCAGCTCGTCATCTGGTAAGAAGATAGTTTTGATTTGCTTGATGCTGGTGTTATCCCCACCAACCGAAGTAACCAAATGTTTGATTCCTTTGGGATTGATATGCAAGGTCTTCAGCATCTCCACTATAACGGGAGCGTATCGATCCGGCCTCAAATCTGAAGGAATATACTCAGTGCCCGTCGGAACAGTCGGACGTACTTCATAGTTCAAGAGCTTGTATCCTTCGTGCAGTTTCTTCAAATGCACCATCTTGATACTATGAGTCCCTATGTCAATCCCGACCGATTCCTTGAACTTGGCGATCTTTTGTTTCTTCATAGTTCCTCTTTATATTATGACGTTCTATTCATTTTTCTCTGATCCGGGAGTAAGCTCCCGAATCGCAAAACCTGATTACATGCGAAAATATCATCAGAAGTTCCGGGGAGCTCTTCTCAGAACCCAGCTTTCAGATTCCAGGGGCATAGATCCACCCCTCAGATTCACTTCCGGGAAATCCCTCGGAGAGCGGGTTAAAAACCTTTTATCGAAATGGTAGTTCTTGGCATAGCCTACTCCTGTTCCACTGGCTCCAGGATAGTCGATTGCTGCCAAAGCAATCCCCAAAACCTGATCATTGACCACCGAGTTTGCTGATGCCCCGGTATAATCAATGGGGATATTCCAAACTCCGTTTGAAGGATGCTCGGTATCGTAGGGGCTGCGATGTACAAAACCTCTGCGTCTTTGGGCTACTGCACCCCAAAGGTGGATAGTTCCCCGTTCCTTGTAGGGAGCTCTTTCCGGCCAAAGCGGGTTATACAAAGGATAGTCGATTTCTCCCGGCCAAGGTTCTGCAGTTGTTTGCGGATAACGCCGTCTATGCAAGTCAATATTGTTATAAAGCTGGTTTTGGTATACAAATGAGGGAGTCGAACCATGAGGTCTCTGGTACTCAAAGGAAAAGACGCCGTCTGTATATGAATTTTCCCCTGCTCCCAAAGCACAGAGCGCTGCATAGATGAAGATTCCATCCGTAGCGGGCCCGCAATTATTGTGGTATCTCAAAGAATCGCTGGGGTCCCTATGACCATATTTAATTAGAATAGATTTCTCGGATACTATCCCCACGATATCCTGCTTATTGACTGGGCTTTCATCCGGTGCGTTTCCGGGTTCTGTGCCCGCCAGCAAAATATCCCCGATCAGGTATATCGTATCCGCACTGCCAATGGTCTGCATGCCCCGGAATTCGCCCTGGATCCAGAGATTGTTCCAGCAGAAGATCGATTGACTGGCTGGGTTCACGGTGCCCGCAGAAGTCCAGGTAGTATCCCATATCGAATAGTGGTTTGTAAATAGCTGTGTATTAGGGGCTCCGGCAGGGGGATAGGGATTGAATACATGGGGACTCTCACGGTTTACATTGGTAATT
>JAQUHL010000222.1 GCA_028683635.1 Candidatus Cloacimonadota bacterium | reverse complement strand
CCAGTCGTTTGGGTTTGCCCATCAGTGTAATCGTATTCACATTGATTACTTTCACGGAAAAGATCCTTTCGATGGCTTTTTTAATTTCGATCTTATTGGCGCCCATACTAACTCTGAAGGTATAGGTGTTGTTGCGTTCGATTTGGGTTCCGGTTTTTTCGGTGATCACCGGAGCCAAGACTATCTGGCGTGGATGAATCATGAGCCGAATACCTCCTTGATCTTATTGAGGGCATCCTCCGTGAGCAGAATATAGCTGCTCTTCAGGATTTCATAGGCATGAATGCTGTCTGCCCTGTCGCTCATCACTTCCGGAAGGTTGCGGAATGAAGATACGGTGGGGATGTGATGACCGTCGGTCACCACCAGCTTGCGTCCCTTTTCCGGAATGATCTTGTTCAGAAGCTCAAGAGCTTGTTTGGTGCTGGGTTTTTCAAAGTTGAGGGATTCGATCACAAAGATGCGTCCTTCCCGGGCGCGATCTGTGAGAGCCACTCTCAGAGCCTGGCGTTTCTTCCCTCTCGGAATCTTGCGGTACCAGTCTTTGGGATAAAGGGGAAAAGCCTTTCCTCCATGAACTCGTACCGGAGAACGACGGGTTCCCACGCGTGCAGATCCGGTTCCCTTCTGCTTGAAAAGCTTCCTGGTGCTTCCGGAAGTCATCGCCCGGTTCTTCTTCTGAACCGTGCCCTGCCTCTGATTGGCAAGGTACATCTTCACCACTTCATAAAGCAGGATTTTTGGGGAATTGACGTCTATCTCGAATACTTCGGAAGGGAGAGTGATTTCGTTTATCTTATCGCCTAAGCTATTATATTTCTGTGCTGTTACCATTGGTTCTCCCTTATTGCTCTTTGCGGATATAAACCAGGGAATTGCGATGACCGGGAACTGCTCCGCCGATCAGGATCAATCCCTGCTCTGCATCCACTTTGACTACTCTGAGATGTTTAACTGTTATTCTGGCATTACCGTGCTGACCGGCCATTTTGATTCCCTTGAACACGCGTGAGGGTTGGGCACACTGTCCAATCGAACCGGGGCCGCGATAGGATTCGTGCACACCGTGGCTTTGTTCGAAACCGGCAAAACCATGACGCTTGACCACACCTGTGTATCCCCGACCTTTGGAGACACCGGATACGCTCACGTATTCCTGCTCGCTGAAAATATCAGCTTTCAACTCGTCGCCCACCTGATACTCGGTAAGTTCCTGTCCAAAGGCAGGTTTGAACTCGCTGACGTAACGGTAATTGGGGCAATTGTTTTTCTTGAAATGGCCCTGAAGGGGCTTGCTGGTGTGCTTGGCTTTTTTCTCTTCAAATCCAAGCTGCAGAGCTTCGTAGCCATTCTCTTCCTTGGTACGCTTGCAGATCACTTTGCAGGGTCCGGCCTGGATCACTGTAACGGGTATCACTTTGCCGTTTTCATCAAAGATCTGGGTCATACCGATTTTCTTTCCGATCAATCCAAACATCCTTAGCTCCTTGTATTTGCCTTGATTTCAGCATGCACACCGGCAGGAAGACTGAGCTTCTTGAGGGCATTGGTTGTCTGTTGAGTCGGATTCACAATATCGATCAGCCTTTTATGGACAAGCATCTGGAATTGATCCTGGGATTTCTTGTCCGCATGGGGTGAACGAAGAACCGTATATATTGTCCGATCCGTGGGTAGCGGGACAGGTCCAATGACCTTGGCTCCAGTGTTGCGAGCGCTCTTTACAATTTCTGCCACTGATTGATCCAATAAACGATGGTCATAAGCTTTCAACTTAATCCGAATGCGATTTTCTTGTCTACTCACTGGTTCCTCCACGTGATATAGCACCATGAACTCCGGATAATGAATAGCTGTTTTTGAGCAGACTGTCCCTATCCAGGAAATTGTTCATTTCGCTTGATGTTAAATTTTTGTTGGTCGAAGTATAGCATCGACCACTCCGATACTCCAAAAGAGTATCCTGTGGGTAGGATGGCATTGTTCCTCCTAAAGAACTATAAACCCTTGCAAAACTTAGGGTTTGTGCTATACGGAAAACCGTATTTTGTGTTTAACGTGCAGTTATTTTGGACTCAGCGATTTTGTCAAACACTTTTTATGCTTTTAGTTAGAGATGAGGATTTTTAAAAGGTGCCTCTTCTGAGTTAAGGAAGACCATTGAATAATGGGTTGTATGGCGAAGCCCTACTCCTTTAAGGGTGGTGGGCGAAAATGATTTACAAAAATAAGCCTCACAAGCAGCATATCTGGAAGTCCGTTTTCGATGAATCGGGATGTGCAACGGTCTTAAAAAAATAATCTTCTTGCCAGAAAACAGCTTATCGAATAAGCATCACCACATTGATTTTCTAAGGAGATTGACATGAAACGAAATCTACTTGTATTGGTCTTTATTCTGCTTGGTACTCTGCTGCTGGCTACCCGTCTGGATGATGAACTAAAGGTCATCTACTCTCAAAGCGAGATTATGGAGCATGAGGGCGACACTGTTCTAACAGGAAAAAGCTTCCTGGCAAACGAAAGCAGTGCCTACGAATAAGTGGCGATATGTTGTTTCATGATCCTTTATGCCATGGAAGGCTGGGAAAGCTACAGTTCCACCAATTCCTGGGTCAATAGGATAGATTCTGTGGCTGCTGGCTGGGCTACCGAATATCAGCAATTTGTGGTGGAAATGCCCATATCAGAAATCCGCAATCAATTTGACGATGCCCCGGATAGGTTTGACACTGCCGACGAGATCATAAATGCCGTAAGGAAATATGTGGATTATCACGGAGACGTGAGTCCCCTGTCCATGTGGTAAACGTTTTTCTTGTTGCGCTGCAAGAAGCGCTATATATAGCAGATAACACAGGAACAGGTCAGGATCAAAGTAGATGATGCCTGGGAACGCTGAGACCACAAAGAGATGATCAACCTGATGGCAGAGCTGATCTGCAGACTCGCAGATAGGAGCAATCAGGTCAACTCAAATTAAAATATTCGGATGCAGCAAGATTATAATAAAGACAATACAACTACAATTTATGAGCCGCGGGTGTGATGTTAACAACTGCCCCATTATTAATTCTATAGCGAACGAAGGAGTTCTGGAGACCTTTCTGAATACTTGAGATTCGCTCGTTTATTACTTGATTATGCTCGGATGCACGTTGCGAAGCTGTGGTTTTGAGCATGTTGTTGTGTTGTGCGTCGGGGTATCTTTTCTTTACCACTTTAGTAAAACTATTTGGATCAAATATCATGTGTAGAATACTATAGAATTTTTTTCCGGTTGCAGCAGCATAATACTCCGCATTTGGATCAGGTTCACCTCCAAAAAGAGGTTTACCGAGTATCAATGATGCAATTATCACGGGTGAGATAACTAAATCAGATACCGCAACAAAAACTCCACCCACGAGGATTACGACGGTCTGTACAATGGAATCGTGCGCCCCACGTTCAATTTTGACAAGTTGCTTTTCTTGAGTCTTGTCATAAAAATCCTCCCATGTCTTGTAACTTCTTTTTAAAATATTCATCCTTTCAATAGCATCAAGATCGGTTATTAAACTCACTTCAAGAAAGGTAGTACTATTTGCTTGTATGGGTACACTGAAGCTTTCAGTGAAAGCCTTGGAAGCCTCTATTCTTACGGTGGCATTTCCCACAGGTAGAGATATATCTTTTTTTAGATCATCTATTCTTTGATTGTTCACAAAAACTCTGGCGTCTTCCTGCCACACATTAATATTGAGTTTCCCCAAAGGGCTTAAAGTAAAATCCAAAAAATCATTCCGAATAACTCTAATAGTCTGTTTGACGGGTTGATAACCATCTTTCTTGAGCTCGATCTCATAGTTGCCACTTGTCAAATCTCTGGTGAGGGGGGTTGTCCCTATAAGCTTGCCATCAATGAAAAGGTTACT
>JAQUHL010000007.1 GCA_028683635.1 Candidatus Cloacimonadota bacterium | reverse complement strand
TCAAAGATCGTTGCACATCCCGATTTATCGAAATGCAGACTTCCAAATATGCTGGTTGTGAGGCTTACTTTTTGTTAAGCAGTACGCCCATCTGGGGAGGTGACGTCTCGTCAGCACAGAGTACACCCATCAGGGGTGGGGACGTCTAATCAACACAGAGCCCCTTGCGGGCGCAATATCATAGGCAGGGCGTGAAGCGAAGCGGAACCCCTGTATAACGTAACCCCGAAACCAACGTAAAAGCCCCGCCAGGGGCGACATATCATAGGCAGGGCGTGAAGCGAAGCGGAATCCCTGTGTATGGGCACCTCACAACCACCAATCAAGCCCCTTGTGGGCGAAACAATGATATGTGGTACCATCCCATGATGATCTGTTGCCCCCATCAAAAAAAACCTCCGGGTGAAAGCCAGTTCCCGGAGGGATAAGAGGAAGAAGAATATCCTTGTTTTTGGGGGTTATTCGAGCAACAACAGCTTCAGGTTTTGCGAAACCAGGGGGCTTTCCAGCCTGAGGAAATAGATTCCGGCAGGAAGAGAACTGCCAGGATTCAGATGTTTCGAGAGGTTTGTATCACCCTGGTTCAAGCTGAAGGTACCCAATTCTTTTACCCTCTGCCCCTTGAGGTTGTAGAGGCTCAGTTGAGCTGGGGCAGCTTGAGAAGATTCAATTTTGATGGCAATTTCACCCCGGCTGGGATTGGGAAAGGCTTCCATTTTCAGGCGGGGATGAGGGATGGTCTGATCGTCGTTCCCCACCGGGAGAAAATCACACAGGTAGTAAAATCCATCGCCGTTCAGTACAGAGATGGAGGGAGTATCGACCAGCGGGAAGATCTCCAGTTTCTTTACCGGACTATTGAGCTCGGGGCTTACGATATATAACAACTGGTGGTTGGGACTAAGCAGTCCGACAGCGCTTTCGGCAAAATATTCGCTCCAGCCCAGGCTCAGGTAGCCACCGAAATCAGGTCCGATACTACTGAGGTTCGTGGTATAAAGAGCCACACTCCAGGTCTCGCCAAAATCGGTGGAACACCAGAGACCGTCCGAATCGGTCCCCTCATCGAGGATGGCATAGAGAATTCCAGTCGTGGAAAACCGGAAGCCCTTCAGCATATTGGCTGGGCTAAGCTGCCAGGTCTGACCGCAATCGTTTGAGCAATAGACAGATGAACCGTTGTTGACGACAATGTGTTGGTCAAAGCAGGAAAAGCTGTTGCATTCAGTACTTCCCATCCCGGGGACGCCTTGCCAGTCTATACCGTCATAAGAAGTGTAAAGCCCATATTGATCACCAAAATAGTAGATGTTGTTAGCGCAGCATTTCAATACGAAATTGGGATAGTAAGCCCATTCATTGATTGTCCATTCATGGGTGGTGAGATCGAAATTGTAGATCCCATCGCTGTAGGTACCGCAACCCATGGCAATCAGAAGGGTATTATCATCCACCTTACAGATAGATCTGATGGGTAGAGTTCCGGAAAAATGAGAATAGGGATTCCAGATGTTATCTTCTTCGACATAGAGATAGGAAACACCATCCGTCATACCTCCAAAACTCAAAGGATCGATCATCAGATTTGCACAATGCAGGACATCTGCATCAGGACCGAAAGGAATAACCTCCAAAGCGCCGGCAGAAAGTATCACTGCCAGCAATACGCAGCTAAGCATATACTTCATTTTTTCCTCCCCATTCGGTGGTATCCGCCGGATGTTGAGAATATCAGGTGCATAAATTATTCCAAAGGTGTTTCTTAGATAGGCCTTCCCCCGTGGATATATTTCCACTGATTGGGGAAAACCTGATGGGATGCACATCCAGAGAATCTTACTCCAGATCGAAAAGCTATCTGATGGCAGAAAAAGGATTTAAAAGGGAAGCCTGGAGATGCTCAAACATATCAAAAGAGCATCTTATATATAAAAATGATATACAGAAATGTGGAAAAGAGAGCTTGCCAAAACAGGAAGTGCTTTGGCAAGCCCGAACTCTGGGTACTAAAGGTTTTCGATGTTTTTGAGGGGTTTGGGAGCAGTGGCGGGGCTCACGCCTTCCAGAGTGATAAAGCCCAGGACGGGGTTGCCACTGGGCTCGTGAGCTTCGTTTTCCCTGTAAAACTCGCAGGGAATGCGGAGGGGTTTATCGCCTTCAAAGGCAATTTCCTTGCCCTCGGAATCCTTGGCGAAGAGCGGTTTATAGAGCCAGCCAAGACCGATGGCACAAGAACCCTGCTCTTCGTTTACGTTTCTGCGTTTGGATCCGATTGCCTGGCGTGCTTCGAGGGAAACATTCGGAGAATTGATGCTGGAGGTGACGCTACCGAGTCTTTCACCATTCAGATAAATACCTCTTCCACTTACAATTCCCTCCGTGATAAACAGCGCCATCTTTTTGCTGCACCCTTCAGAGATCTCTTTAAGTAGAGCACTTTTCCCTATAAAATCACCTTTGTTCAGATCGATCGCAGCCTCAAAGAGTGCTGCATTGGTGGGAGTGTGTTCTGGATCATATTCCTGTCCCATCAGAGGGAGTCCATAGGCACCTGCAGAAATCCGGTTTTCATCCCGTCCTCCCAGCCCGACCAGCATACCTCCAAAATCCAGGGCAAGGCTCACGATTTGTTTGAAATCCTCTTCCGCACAGGCAGTTGGGACATAGAGCTCCCAGCCCCAGCGGTTTGTGTAACCGGTGCGGCTGATATAATAGTGATGGCCGTTACGATCGAACTCATTGAAGGTAAAGAAATTCATGTTTTTGTCGGGTTGGGCACGGTTTTTGAGAATTTCGGCACCGTAGATCTGTTTGAGCAGCTTGAAGGATAGCAGACCCTGAATATCGATCTTGACCAAAGAGGCGGAGATATCTTCGGCAAACACTTCTTCGGAGGGCAGTTTGTGGTTCATGATCCGGTCCACATCGGCAAGGCTTTCATATTCGTGACCATCGATAATCCCTTTACCGGTAAGGTCATGCCCCGCATTGATGACCATGATGTATTCATCCTGGGTAACCCGCATGAAGATCATATCATCCTGCACTCCGCCTTTTTCATTGAGGAGCAGGGTATATTTGCACTGTCCCGGCTTCATATCCAGGAGGTTTGCACCCACTGTTCTGTGGAGCAGAGCGGCGGCATCCTTGCCCCAAAAGCGGATTTGCGCCATGTGATCGATGTTGTAGATGGCTACCTTGTTAATAGCCTTAGCCTCGTCCAAAACCGAGGTAAGGTAATTGACAGCCATCATATATTGCCCAAAATTGCTGCGTTTGATGGGTTGGGGTTCGAGCCCCAGACGTTTTGCCAAAAGCGGCAGATACCATTCTTCCTCAAGCTCGTGGAGGAAGGTCTTTCTGGCGATATCAGGAAATTTCAATCCGTAGTTCGGCATCTTGATAAACTCCTTATGGGGATTCATTTTCTATTATCCAACTAAATAAACCGCTGTTTTTTGTAAAGAGGAAAGTGCCATCCAGATTTTGCTTGACTAATTTGCTCCTCTGCTATGGACTGAACCCATGGAAAATTTGATCATATTAGTTCTGATCCTGGCCATAATTGGCCTTGCCTCTTTGTTTGCAGATGAAAGCACTTATCCGGATAAATTCTGGAAGGATGAGTATTGCGTTCAGGAAACCGCCGTCACCCCCAGCCCGGGAGCCTTGGATATCCGGGCAAAAGTGGAAGGAACCTGGCAGGATTATCCCCTGGTTAGTTTTCCTCAGAGCTTTTGGCAATGGAACAAAGCCAGGCGCAAGGAATATCTGGATGTAATCCGGAAAATGATGGATGGCTCAGGCTCCGGGGCCAAACCACTTCTCCAGGGTCCGCACAATGGCATTGTTGCCACCTATGGAGCCAAGAGAAGCGATTCCGGATTTGCTTTGAACAATGCCATAAAGGGCATGGGCTTCCTTCCCCGGGAAGAAAAACTGCCCGGGATCATCAAATTGCTTGAGGATACCATCGACGAATCCACACTTAGCAAGCTGGATATTCTGGATTCGCTGTATGCCAACGCTGAAGAGCTATTCTCACCAGACAGGCTGGCATCTCTGGAGCTTTATTCCGAACCGGATTTTGCCACCCAAACCTTCATCAACCAGATGCTCAATCCTGCCTGTGTGATCGTGTGGATGGATATCCCCACCTTCAAGATCAAATCCATCGTCAGGCTCTTGCATCCTGATGATCCAGCCCTTAGTAAATACGAAAAAGATGCCATCCGCTATGTCAACCTCGTGCACAGCTATTTTCACGGAGCATATCCCAAAGAATGTATCACAGCAATATATTACAATGTGGAAGTTTACGATAGCAGCCCGGGAAAAAGCGGTGGAAGAGGAACCAGGATAGGAAACTAAAGGATCGAAGTAACTATTTGATTCTGTATTTGACGGCGCGCAGGGATTGGGGATCGAGATCCTGCTTAAAGTTCTTGTAAATGAGCTTTTGGAAGGATTTGCTATCCTGGAACTGGTGGCTGAAGTGGCTCAGCAAAAAGGTTAGTGCCTGCTTGCCGGATTCAAGGGCTTTGAGGGCTTTAAGGTGGTTTATCAGCTTGGGATACTTATCCCGGGTGAGCTTACTTCCAAAGCTGATCAGCAGATCCTGATAAGTATGCAAAATCTGGGGGACATATTCCAAAGGCAGGAGCCTGACGTATGAACTGAAGCTATCGAGCTTGACTAGGTTGTTACGCAATATATTTACCGCTTCCTGATAGAGTTTTTCTTCCAGCAGCAGTTTAAGCAGCAGGTCTATCCGCTTACTATCGGAAATGCTCCTGTCCTTCAAGGCTTTGCCCAGCAGTTCAGGGATCACTTTCCCCCACTCATCCTGGCTGTATAGGGCTTTGAGATTGCGAAAATCTGTGATCGTGTAACCCATTCGGATAAAGCGATTCTCCAGGATTAAGCGTTGGGAAGCGAGGTCATCGGTTCTGGCGGCAACGTTGGCAAGCAGGTTGGAATACTTACGGTATAGGCTCTTGAGCTTGCAGTTTTCGGCCTGGGACAGCACATAGAGGCAGATTTCTCTTGCTTCCTGGTGCCTGCCCTGGTCTATAGCCTGCCCGATCTGATGCTCGGTAAGGGGAAAAAACAAAGCCAGGGTATGAGCACAAACTCCCTTTGCTCCGCATGTGCAATCAAAGCTAAGTTCAAAACTGAGGCTAAGATCCAGGCTTGTCTGATATAGCTTGCCTTTTACCGTTACCACCCCTTCTGCGTGGGTGCCAAGGGTAAAACTATGGTTCAGGATCTGGCTGGATGTATAGATTTTATATGCTTCTTTCCAAATATCGGGATCAGGTGAAAAGCAGCGTTGGGCAGAGAAATCCATCTGTCTTCCTTAACAAAAGTTCAATACCCGGAGCACTTGGTTTAGGTGCAGCCTTTATGTCAACTAAAAGATTGGCATCAGCTTAAGGGACATGCCTTACACAACGGAATCCGATAGTGGCGGCTTCACTTTCAGCAGGGTTGTAAGCCCATTTATGAACCACCTCACAAGTGCTGGCAGAACTGTAATAGCTCCCGCCTTTGAGCAGCTTTTTTTCGCTGGAGCCGTCGTTTACACTGTCCCAGCACCATTCCCAGAGGTTACCGCTCAGATCGTAGAATCCCAGTTCATTGGAGAGTTTGGTGGCAACCGGATGAACGGTATGGCTGGAATTTAGGTTGAACCAGGCAACGGTCGTCAGGCTATCTGCTCCGCTATAGGGAAAGCCCTGGCTTTGGTTTCCTCCCAGGGCAGCGAAGCTCCATTGCACACCTGTGGGCAGGCTGTAGCCATTCTTGTTCGATTCAAACAGGACCTTATGCTGGTTTGCAGGGTCTGTGTTCCAGCCCTGGGGCCAGAAATCAGGATAATTGCCATAGTTCTCATAGCGGTAAACAGGCTCCAGGCCATCCAGGATGCTTCTTTTGTTGCAATAGGCTATGGCATCAAACCAGGATACATAATAGATGGGAATGCCATCGGATCTGTCACCATCCATGAAGTGAGACTCCCAATCACCCATAACTTCGTTGAACTCGGTTTGCAGAACTTCCGTCTTATCCATCATAAAACCGGGGACATTTACCAGGTATCCTTCATTATAAAAGCTTCCTCCCTCCACCTGGATCATTTCCGGCTGGATATGTCTTACCCAATAACCTTCTATTGCATAATAACCTGGATTCATATCTTCCCTGAAGGCACGTGCATAAACTGCCCTGTGCCCGGGGTGAGTGAGGGGGAAGGGTTCGGTGTAAAGAGATGAGCTTAAGTCGGGATATGATCCATCCAAAGTATATCTGATCTGGACATCCGGGGTTGGGCAAGTGATCGTGATCAAAGTCCCGGGCTCAATTTGATCTAATCCTGAGGGTGAGATTAGTGGCTGAGCGGTGGTTTGTGAAAAGGGCAGCGTGTAGGTTCTGGTAATTGTGACACTGGGTTCATAACCTGCGCGGAAAGCCTTGAATTTAAAAGTATTGCTCATTACTCCCTCGTGAAGCAGGGAGAGCAGTTTTTGGGGCATCGGGTAGAAAAGGCTATCCTCAGTTGGTTCGCTGCCATCAGTAGTGTAATAAACATATGTATCTGGTTCCAGATCACGGGGATAAACGTACTGATCGATGGGATAGACCCCACTTACAGGTTCAATATCCAGATTTACTCTATCCAGGGGCCTGGTGCTTCTTTCGCAGGCTGCAATCGTCAACAGAAGTATTAACAGCATCAGAGATACCACTGCATGTCTCATTAAACAAAACCTCCTAAATCGATTCTGATGTTTACTCAAACAAAAGCCATAGATGGCTAATGCCAGGGTCATTGAATTATGAAGCAAAATAAGTACCAAAAATCGTAACATATTCAGGTTATGGCTTTGCAGAAGTTCTGCTTGACATAAAAGTGAACCCCTAAGTTTTGGTCTGAATTAGAAAGAAACCTATCCTTTGGAGGATTAAATGCTTATTCCTGAAGATCTGCTCTATACCGAGACCCACGAATGGATCCGTGTCGATGGCGAGGTTGCCACGATCGGGATCACAGATTTTGCCCAACACGAACTTGGCGATATCGTCTATGTCGAGCTTCCTGAAGCCGGTATCAAAGTTTCTGCCGGTGAACCCTGCGGTTCCATCGAAGCCGTTAAAGCTGTGGAAGATATCAATTCTCCCATCAGTGGCAAGGTCGAGGAGAAAAACGTCGATCTGGAAGACACTCCCGATCTGATCAACAAAAGCCCCTATGAGGATGGCTGGCTCTACAGAGTAAAACTTTCCAATCCTGAAGAGTTGGAAAATCTGCTGACTCCCCTGGATTACAAAAAAATCGTGGAAGTCTGACCCACGTATCCAGCAGTCAAAGCACTACCGACTAAGTGATAGCCAGGGACAACCGCTTTCTGATCATACTTTCCGCTCCCTCAGGGGGTGGTAAGAGTACGATTCTGAACGAGGTGCTAAGGGAACAAGCCGGGATAGATTATTCCGTCTCTTACACCACCAGAAGTCCACGGGGGATCGAACAGGATGGTGTTCACTATCATTTTGTAAGCGAAAGCGAGTTTCTTTCCCGCCGCGAGCGAGGCGATTTCCTTGAATCAGCCCTGGTTTTTGGCAAATGGTATGGAACCTCGATCAGCTATATCAAAAGCAGGCTGGCCCTGGGGAATCATGTTATTATGGATATAGACGTCCAGGGTGCTGCTTTGGTTAGTAGTACCGATATTCCCTATGTGAAGATCTTTATTATTCCGCCTTCCATGGAAGTGCTGCGTCAAAGGCTGGTCCTGCGCCAGACAGACAGTGAGAACGAGATCGAAAAACGCCTGCGCATTGCCAGGGACGAGATTTTGCGGATTACAGAATATGCCTATCTGGTGATCAATGACGATCTCGCAACAGCCGTTGAGGACGTACTCGCCATCATCCGGGCTGAAGAAAACAAAAGCATCCGCTATAAAAACCCGATTTCCGGTTTTTTGGAAACAGGAGAACACTATGATGAATAAAAAAGTCGAGAGCTTTCTCGAGAAAAACAACATGGACTACCTCTTTTGCATGCTTTCGAACCTTGAAGTCGAACGCATCAACAAGCTGCCTACCTATGTGAAGCAGAAGTTTGAGCAAAAGATCACCGAACTGGCTATGGAACACGTGGCCGAAAACATCGTTCCGGACTACATCATCGAGCTTGCCGAGGCTGAACTGGCCATGGCGCAACAATCCTCTCCCTTCGAAGATGATGAGGAAGATAACGACCTGAATGAAGATGCCGAAACCATAGACGATTCCAAGCACTTCATCGAAGAAATCGAAGATGACGATGACGGCTTTGATGATGATGATGCGGACGAAATCGAAAACGGAATGTAAAACCCCTGTTGTTCACTAACTTATCCCACCTTTCCCGATGAGCTTTAAAACCTTGAAACAGCACCTGGAGATGATGAAATTTTCAGGGATCAGGGAAATCTATGTAGGGAAGGACTCCCCCCTGAAAAAAAACCAGGCGGCAAACAGCAAGACCAATTCTCCTGCGAGGGTTGCCACTCCTTCCCTGAAAGGACGCCTGGTAGAGAGCCTTACCCACCGTGATGCCTCTGGTTCTCTGATTCTTCCACAGCAGCTTAATCTGAATGTGGATATCCTGCCGGACCTGCACAAAAAGTATGCCATTTGTACTAAATGCAAGCTTCACGAACACAGGCAAAATTTCGTCTATGGTGAGGGGAGTGCCAGTACCGGCATCATGATCATCGGTGAAGGTCCCGGCGAACAGGAGGACAAAACAGGAAGACCCTTTGTGGGAGCTGCCGGGCAGCTTTTGGAAAAGATGCTCCTTGCCATCAACCTCCAGCGAAGCGATGTATATATTACCAATATAGTCAAATGCCGTCCTCCCGGAAACCGCAATCCCGAACCAGAAGAACGGGAGGCGTGCCTACCCTATCTTTTGGAGCAGATCAGTATCATCAAACCCAAAATCTTTTTGTTGCTGGGCTTGGTGGCAGCACAGACCATGCTGAACAGTAAGTTACAGATGAGTGTGTTGCGATGTGACCCGCTAAGCCTTTTCGGAAGGCCTGCCTATGTGACCTACCATCCTTCCGCTCTACTCAGAAATCCGAACTGGAAGCGTCCTGCCTGGGAAGATCTGCAAAAATTCCGGGATTGCTATTTAAGCATCATTGATCAGGGCTGATGCGCTCGCTTTTTCGCTTATTCTTTTCTTTCTTACTGCTATTGATATTGGCGATCCCCCTATCTGCCAGGATTGCCATTTATGGGGATTCCAGAAACGGCCACGAGGTACATCGGGAGATTGTATCCAAGATGCTGGTGCACGAGCCGGAGATCACTTTTCATACTGGCGATCTGGTCTCCAGGGGCGAGAGCCAGGAGGAGTATAAACTCTTTCACTCCATCTGTGCTCATCTCTACCGCCAATGCCCCTTCTTTCCCGCCAAGGGGAACCACGAACGCAACCGTGATCTGTACTTAAGCAACTTCCCCCAACTGAATAACCAGAGTTACTATGCTGTGGAGCACGATTCCCTCTACTTTGTGATCCTGGATTCCACCCTGGATCTGAAACCCGGCTCGGAGCAATATCAATGGCTCAATTTTACCCTGGCTGGGACATCCCTGCCGGTGATTGTCATCATGCACCATCCGGTATTCAGTTCAGGATCGCACGGGGATGAACTTGGTCTGGCGATGTTTTTGCCTGCCACCTTTGGCAAGACAAATGTGAAAGCCGTCTTTGCCGCTCATGATCATGGCTATGAAAGATCTCTTCATAAAGGGATTTATTACATCACCACCGCTGGAGCGGGAGCTCCCATGTATGAGCATCCCCGGAAGAATGAATATTCCCAGCTCTGGCTTGAGACGTACAATTACTGCATTGGGGAACGGAAGGGTAACTTGTTAGGTTTCAAGGTCTATGGCTTGGATGATAGGCTCTTGGATAGCTTCGACATTGGGCTTTGAACTGCTGGTAAATCCAACTTCATGCTAAGTTTGAAGTTATCTCCTTGATACATTGAAATGACATAATCCATGCCCAGCCCGCCGCCCTTTATTGAATGGGGTTCCACCCCATGCCCCGGGAATTATGTCATTTCCGGGGGAAAATACTAATCCAATATAAAATCACACTTAGTCCCGCTATTGCCAGATACCATGACCAATCAAGCATCCTCAATCCACTTGCCTGATAGATGCTGTGTTTGCCCTGGCTGCGAAATCCTCTGAGCTCGAGGTTGATAGCCTGCTCCGATGTTTTGGCCAGGGAATTCGCCAAAACCGTGCCGACAATCAGCTTAAAGATCCTGATCCTGACCTTAAATCCCCGGCTCTCCACCCCCCGGCGCTGGATCACAGACTGTAAGTGGGCAAAGGACTCCGATACCATAGGCAAAAATCCCAGCACAAAGGAGACCATAAAGGCCAGCTCTTCCGGTAACCGAATCAGACCAAAGGCATTTCTGAAATCCGGAAAATCCAGCTTGAAGATGATGCCTGCTGCCAGCACAATGATCATGAGCCTGAGCCCCACCGCGGCGGATAGCGTCACTGCCGGTAAATGAATTCCGAAACCTCCCAGCTCAAAGAGCACGGGCCCTTGTTTGCGGAACAGAATTTGGAAAAAGAAGATACTCAGGATCAGGGGAATCAGGTATAGCACTCTACGCAGGATTCTGGATACTGCCCCGGGATTGTGGAGAAATAGCTGCAAGATGCAGATTATCAGGAGCGAGCTAAGCACCAGGAGATCTTCATACAGCAAAGCCAGGCTGGTGAGCCAAATCACAATAAAAATCAGGCTAAAGGGATGAAGTAAGGGCTTTGACTCGTTCACTTCAAGCTCTGTATGGCAATTCTGCCATTTTCCAAATGCCAGATTTCATCGAAGAGAGGAATGAGCAGTTCCCTCTCATGAGAGCAGACAATGCAATCCGGATTTCGGGCGATTTTGGCCCTCAGAAGCTCGATAAACCAGGCTTTCTTATCTTTGTCCAAGCCACTCAAAGGCTCGTCCAGCAGCCATAACCTATCCATCAGCCAGGGTGTGGCACCCAGCGCTAAAAGCTTCTTTTCACCCTGGGACATAAGTGATATCTGCTGTTCGGAGCAGTAGCCCAGGCCAATTTCACTCAGTACATCCAGGGTATCCGGCAGCCTTAGCGCCAGTTTCCAGATGCCGATGTCATCTTTGGGGGTGATTCCCACCAGATTTTGTTCCGCATCCTGCTCCAGATAGAAGATTTGGCGGTATAGTTTACTGCCAAGCTGTTCGAGATCCTGAGAGTCGTAACTGATCCTGCCAGCCAGCGGGTGCAAGAGACCTGCCAAAAGCTTGAGCAGGGTGCTTTTGCCACAGCCGTTTTCGCCGCACAAAAGGATCGCTCCCTGCTGGCGGATACTGAGCCCTGCAAAGAGTTCTCTGCTCTGTTTGTAAGAAAAAGCAAGGCCGTCTATCCGGTACATGGCTCAGATCCGGAAGAGATCACTTCCCAGGAACCATCTCCGCCCAGCCGGATTTCCGTCCCGGCAAGCTTACTAATGGCAGCGTTATGATCAGCCAGGAGGATGATTTTTCCCTCCTGTCTCAGCTTAAGCAACCAGGAACATATCAGGCTCAGTTTGCCTTGGGAAAGGCCGCAGGAGGGCTCATCCAAGAGCAATACCGGAGCATCGATAGCCGCAGCCAGAGCCAGAAGGATCAGCTTTTGCTCGCCTCCGGAAAGACTGGCAGGATTCCTGGATCTCAGTTTGCCAAGTTCAAACATCTCCAGAAGCTCCTCCAGTTTGTCCGAGATTTGCCGCGTACTTTTCCCCTGGTTTTCCAGTGGAAAGGCAAGTTCGGACTCCAAAGTGGGGAAGAAGAAAAAGGGCCCGTCCCATTGAAAGGAAATCGTGTGGAAGATATCACTTACCCTTGTCTGCCCCAGATCCACACCGTTATAGAGGATGCTTCCCTGTCTGCTGACTTTGATGTGTTCGGGGATTACATTGCCCAGGGCAGCCAGCAAAGTGCTTTTCCCGGAGCCGTTTTTGCCACCGATTTTGGTGATGCTTCCTTGTGGAAAGGAGTGGCAGAGGTCCGTGATAACTGTATGGATCTTGCCCTCATCTCCGGAAGGGATAAAGAGGGAAAGGTTCTTTAGCTCAAGCATGTGATTCTTTTAGCGCAATTCAAAACCTGTAGCCCGATTGGAGAGTTTTTCGCTGGTCATCAGTTCGCTTAAGTCCATCTCCCGTTTTTCACTCTCAAAGCAGACGGTAGCTTTCAGATCCGGTTCGCTTTTCCAGTTCAATTGCACGGCAATATCAATCAGCATTCCCAGTGCTTCATCCCGGATCAGGGCCTTGTCATTTGCCTGAATATAGACGATTTGATTGAGCCACATTCCTCCGGGGATTTTGGGGCTTTTCAGGCTCAGGCTGCCATCATCTTTCAGCTCCAGAACTGCCCCTTCCAAATGCAAGGGATATTCAAGCTTGCTTCTAAGCCCGTCTTTGGTATAGAAAAGGAATTCGCTCTCTCCATCTTCGAAACAGGATTCTGCCACATCGATAAAGAAATATCCACTGATCTTCTTGAAGGGGGCAGGATCGCTCGTCAGAGTAAGCTTCTTCAGCACTCTATCCAGAAACATAAACTGGGAAGGTCTGCCCATGAAACTACTTTTCTCCAGAGAGATGCGTTCCGGATTGCGGATCCAGTTCATTTCCCTCAGCTTGGTGAAGATGATCCTGATACCCGCATCATCGAGCTCTTTCCCATCCCGGCTAAAGATCATCCAGGCGTCGCCTGTGACAAAATCCTGGGCGGAAAGCAGTACCTGGTAACGATCCGGAGCCTGGATTCTGATCTGGTCAAACTCCGTATATCCCTGTGCGTCCAGCCAGGGTTTAAGCCGGAATCCCTGCCATTTTACTTCTGCCTCAGTCTTTTCCGATATCGTGGTCACTTCTTCCCTGGGTAGGGCTCTGGCTATAGCAAGATCAAAGCTCCTGGTAAAACCCTGGCTGTCTGTAATATCAAGTCCATTAAGCATCAAAACTCCCATCCCGAGGAGTAAAATCCAAAAAACTCTCTTCATCCGATAATCCTCAAATTCTTTAGTCTTTTATAAATTGCATAAGAAAGCGCTCCTCCCAGAGCACCGGATAGAATGGCACCCAAAGAAGAAAGCATCAATGCCTGCCTGGGCATCCTGAAAAAGATCATTCCCATCAATAGCGATCCAGTGAGGTTCGCCCCAGCCACCAGCAGCATCTGGGAAACCATGGTCCATTTGCCCGTCAGGAGGAAGGCCAGACCCTCCGCCACTACCCCCGGAAGGGTATAGGTTACCAGGGTAAAAGCTCCGTGAGAACCAAACCATCCCAATACAAAGACGCTGAGTGCCTGCACGATTCCAAACAGAATGGCAGTTCCGGGCTTTTGGACGATCACCATCGCCAAAACCATCCACATCATATAGAAACCTCCCGCCAAAGAACCCCCGGGAATCATTAAGGGTGCGGAAATGGTCTTTATCAGTGGGGTGATCAGCGGTTTGATGGCAATGCCAATACTGCTTAGGATGGCAATCTTAATCAGATCCTGAGTACCAAAATTCTTCACATTTTATCCTTCATACTTATTGCCCGTGCCATGATCATCCTTTGCGCCTTTCCAAACACGGGAGGCAATGCTGTTTCCAGCACCACCCATAGGCAATGGTTCCCTGGATTTCTTGTGCGGATACCATTGCTCGACTCTCCGAAGCTTAAAAAAATAAGGTCTCTAAACTGTCAATTCAATTTCAAGTGCAGAAAACGCAACAATATATTGTTGTATCGGTGCAACTACAACACTTATACCTCTATGGGTGCAATGCTTAATCCACTATATACCAGCATAATAGGGAGATTTCCATTTTTGGCGAAGCTCTTGCTTTTATATCCGATAAAAAAAATACCCAGATGAGGTAACCCATGAAGATAATAAATATACTTGTGATAACGATTCTTATCCTGGGCATGGCGGCATGTTCCAGGGATAAGGACAAAGAAGCCGAATTCATCCCGGTCAACGACCTGATCGTGAGTGAGGATTTCAATTGGGACACTGCCCGCGAGGTCGATCTTGAGCTCGAAGTGCTTACCAATGCAAACGAACCAATATCTGATATCGTTTTTGAAATCTTCGATGCAGACCCGGCCACGGATGGAGTCCCGGTTGCCAAAGGTAGCACTGATGACAGCGGTAAGTACGTCACGACCATCAATCTGCCCACCCGCATCACCAAGCTTTGGGCTCAGGGCTTCATGAGCACGGTGGAGCTTCCCATCACAAACAACAGCGCAAGCTACACCTTTGGCGGGATGATCTCCCAGCTCAAGGGCACAGAAGATTTTGAAAAGCCTTCTGCCAAGAATTACAGCTATCTTCCGGGTATGAGCTTCAATAACAATGGTGTTCCCTCTCCCATGACCAATGATGTGCTATCTGCGGATTTTCTCCAGAGGATCAATGCAACTCTGCCGGAAAGCAGATCAGTTCCGGAATATCACCCTTCCTACCTTTCTACCAACAACCAGACCAACATCAAAATCGATGAATTGGCCGAGGTTTGGATAACTTTCGTCCATGAGGGAGCCGGATACCAAAACGCACTTGGATTCCATACCTTCCCTTCGAACCAACCACCTGCAACTCCCGCTCAGGTCGGCACCAAAACTCTCATTTTCCCCAATGCCTCCCTCTATGGCAGCGATGGTGGACTAAGGGCAGGCAACAAGGTGTATATGGGTATTTTCCAGCCTGGGACCACCATCGGCTGGTTCCTCGTTGCCGATGGTTTCCAGTACCGCGCCAATGTAAACTCCAATGCCCAGCATTATTATTCCATCCCGGCTCTCAATCCGGAAGTAAATCCCGCCAATAAACAGCACAGTATCCTGGTTCACGATGCTGTTACCGATCGCCTCCTCATCGGTTTTGAGGATCTGAAAAGAGATTATGGCTCGGATGATGATTTCAATGACGTCGTATTCTATGTAAGCGTCAATCCCATCGAAGCTGTGGACTTGGGGGATGTTCCTCCCATGGATACCCCGGCGGATAGAGATAATGATGGGGTGAGCGACCTTTTTGACGATTATCCCGATGATCCTGCCATAGCTTTTGACAACCATACTTTCGGGGAAGATAGCTGGGGAACCCTGGCCTTTGAAGATCTCTGGCCGGATAAGGGTGATTATGATTTCAACGACTTGGTGATCGACTATAACTTCAATCAGATCACAGCTCCCGGGAATCTGATCAAAAAGGTGGAAATGCAATTCAAGCTCCGGGCCATTGGTGCCAGAATCCGCAATGGATTTGCAGTTCAGATGCCTTTCTCAGCTTCAAATGTTGCCTCGGTCACCAGTTCCCATCCTGCCTTGTTTGAGCTGGAAACCGATGGCCTGCTGGCAGTGCTTAGAATCTTCAACAATGCCTTTGATCTCATCCCGGAACAGTCCAATGCCTTCATCAACACCGAAGTGGGTTCTCCCTGGATTGAACCTGTGAACATCAGCCTTACATTCAATCTAAACACTCCGGTGGCGATGTCTTCCCTCAGTCTGCAGCCTCCATACAATCCCTTCATCTATGTGAACAACACCCGCAGCCACGAAATCCACTTGCCCGGGTATCCTCCCACATCCCGCATGAACAGCGCTTTGTTCGGTACAGGAGATGATGATAGCCAGCCTTCCCAAAACCGGTATTACAAAACTTCAAACAATCTTCCCTGGGCAGTAAACATCGCTTCGAGCTGGGATTATCCAGTCGAAAGAACCCAGGTCACCCGTGGCTACCTGAAATTCAAGGACTGGGCTCAAAGCAGCGGTCAAAGCTATCCGGATTGGTATATTGACAATCCAGGATTCAGGGACGAGCTATATATCTATCAAACTCAATAAATACCTCATCGAATCTACTCATCATCTTCCCCTTGCCCCGGCCTTTAAGATCGAAGCTTTGGGACACGTTGGTTACAATCTGTTTCGTTGTAATGACGACTATACCGAGGATGATGAATATAGTGAAGGTTCATACTATGGAAGGATTAAGTACATAACAGAGGGTGGACAGTATTATGCCTATGGTGCCGGGGTTGTTCTTGGGGAAAAAATCGTTGTGCAGATGCTGGTGAAGACAAACAAAGCAAGTATGGATGTCAATTATGAATATGGGGATTTCTCGTATTATAAATCCTATAACATGGACATTGTCAACGAACAGGTTCAGTTCAGCGCTGGGCTCAGATTCTAAGCCCATCAGATCTGCCCAGGCAATATAAAGATTTCAACAGCTCACTCCGGTGGGCTTTTTTTCTTAGACCCTCTAATCGTCAGATAATAAAAGGGATAGCCCCAGCCGTGGCGTCATAACATAGGCAGGGTGTGCAGCGCAGCGGAACCCCTGTATAACGAACCATAAAACCTGACAAAGAGCCCCATAGGAGGCGACATATTAAAGACCATT
>JAQUHL010000221.1 GCA_028683635.1 Candidatus Cloacimonadota bacterium | reverse complement strand
CGATTACCAGGCGGCAAATTTTTTCAGCTTTATGGCCTGGCTCCTGGGAATAACGGCTTTGGGCATCGGTGGCCTGATCACCGAACCAGCCACAGAAGAGAATACTTCTTCCTCACTCTATCACAAGCTTTTACCCTGCACCCTGGCACTGATTCCAGCTCTGCATTTTGCCCAGGTCAATCCCGAATACCTGAAAGGGATCTACCCCCTGGCCTATATCTTTTTCATTGTGACTTTTGCCACCCTCAACAAGTTTCTTCTCAAAGCTTTCAGTGGAACCAGGCTCTCCTCCCGTCGCCTGTCGCTCAATGCCTCGGTATTTACATTTTCAATCCTTTTCCTCCCCTTGCTCAGGGCGGTGATGAAGGTGCGCAATGATGGCGATTTTGATTTCTGGATACTGTGCCTGGTGTTGCTTCTTGTTTCCGGATTGGTGAGAACAAAGAAGGCCTTCCAAAGGCTTTTCCAGATTGTCCTGATTACCCTGCTGGTCTTTTTCCTGGCTTATCTGGGCAGTTTTCTTAAAGGATACCGGCAATCAAACAGAAAAATCAAAGTCATCCCTTCCGAACTGCAAAATCTTTCTTTCACCACCAGCCCCAATATCTACATTTTCGTCTACGACGGCATCCCCAATCAGCGGGTCTTCAAAGCCCAGAACCTGCCCTTCTCAGATCTGGAGGGCATCCTCAGGCACTATGCTTTCAAGCTCTATGAGGATACCTATACCCTCGGAGAAATGAGTATGGACAGCATGGGAAACATGCTCGATTTCACCGACCAATTGCGTGCCAAAGCTGGCAAGGCATCCTCCCAGGCACAGGATACTTATACGGGAAACTCCATAACCAATCTTCTGCTCCGCAGCATAGGTTATCGCTCCCACTTCCTCCTGGATAACTACTATACCGGAATGCATTCGGTTCTGAATCGTGACCTTGCCACTGAAATCTATCCCATAAGAGAACTCAGCGAGGTCGGATTTCATTTTCTGAAAGTCCTCCTCAGCGGAATCTTCCAGGGAGAGATGGCTTTGGAAACCAAAGATATCATCACTTCCGAAGGCTATATGGGCTTCGCTATCCAAAACCGCAAACTGGCGCTGATCAAAGAAGCCAATGATAAAACTCTCGTTGTCAACCATTTCTTCCTGCCGGGACACTCACAAAACACCGGTTTTTGCCGTCCCAATGAAACACAATTGTGGATAGAAAGGCTCGCTGAAGCTCTCATCCAGATGGAAAAAGACTTCTCCGCCATCCAGGCTCATGATCCCAATGCCATTGTCATTGCCATTGGAGATCATGGACCATCCCTAACCGGTGATTGCTTTCGCCTGGCAGCCTGGAAAAAAGAGGATATTACTCCGGATCTGATCTGGGACAGGATCGGAACCATGGTTGCCATTCGCTGGCCAGATCCCCAAAAAGCCGAACGATTCGATGCCCAACTCGTTACCAACCAGGACATCATCCCCATCCTCCTGGCCTATCTCAGCGAAAGTAATCTGCCCCTGAAATACTGCCCCGGGGACGTTTTCTACGGATTCAAGACTCCCCTCAGAAGCGCAATAGGATTCGATAAAGGCACTATCCTTCGCTAAGCATCAAATTGGCCCGGGCTTGTATTCTCAATGAAGTTTTATGCTGTTATGTGGCTATGCTTTTGACTTAGTATCTCATCGCCAGGGAAAGACTTATACAGTTTCCACTTTGAAATGACATAATCAAACGGGGCATGGGGTGGAGCCCCATACAATATTGGGTGGTGGGCTGGGCATGGATTATGTCATTTCAAACTAAACACGATATTACAGGGCGGTCGGTTGGGCTTGGATTATGTCCTTTAGTTTCTGCACCATACTCGCACCAGCTTTTGTTTGACAACTCATCCCCGGCAGTAATTCTTGTTTCTTCATCGTGAAGAGGATGTTATGGATAGTATTGTTGCCAATGCCGGGATACCGGGATTCGTCTATGTAGTGGCAGGTTTGCTGGCATTCCTGGCAGCGGTGTTTTTGTTCAGGAATCTGATCTGGGCGGTGCGCTATCCCTTTTTGTTTTTGAACTGGCTGCAGTGGCAGCTTTATAACCCCATCAGAGACTCTTGGAAGGATCCCCGATCCAGTGTGCCAGCGCTCGTCTTTGGCATCCTGTTCTATAGCGGAGTGGGTCCGCTTTACTGGCTGGCTGTCCACATTGCGCTAACCCCCATCCGGATAGTCAATAGCCTCTATTTTGACATTGTGCTTTATTGGTCGGTTGTGTTTTGTGACAGTATTTTCGAATTTGTGCATCCCCGCCTGAGTTACAGATATAGGGGCAGAAGGATGAACTATCTGACTGCCTGGCTTTGGTTTTCGCCCATCAGGTTCTGGAACATCTTCAAGCGTAATGGCCTGGCACTTCTGGAGGGGATTCTGATGTGCGGGGTGGATATCGTTTTCCCTACGTACACGATGTATCACGGCACTTCATTCAAGGGGATCGCCACCAACATTGCCCAAAGAGGAAGATGGTATGTGGGTGGGGGAGATTATGCCGGAAGCGGAGTCTATTTTGGGCTCTATCGCAACACTGCCGAGCACTATTCCAAAGGTGAAGATCATGCTCTGATCTGTGCCCGGGTGACTCTTTTCCCCTGCCGGAATTCCGCTACTCTGGAAAGGGCTTTAAGGAAGAAAATTGGCTCGGATGGCTGTGGTATCAGTAGCGGGTTGCCATTCATCTGGAAGAGTATCGAGCATTGGCGGGATCATAGCTATGCACAATGGTTTGAATATTGCCTCATCCAGCCTGGAAAATCCGGACAGTATATCCGTACCTGGAGAGCAAGACCCATCTGTGTGCTCAAGCATGCTATTCCCAAAAGGATATGGGGAGGTTTGTCCCTCTGGGTTGGAGGAGCGGGGGGCTTGAGAGTAATTCTTTTTTCCTGGAGTATTATTGCCCTCATCGGCTACCTGGTAATCTACTATCTGCCCATGTGAAGTCTAAATAGATCCATTTGGTCCTGTTGTTCCAAGATGTCGATGCAATATCTGATAATCTATTAATCCAAGTGTTATTCCAAGTGTTATATCGTGTTTAGTTTGAAATGACATAATCCATGCCCAGCCCACCACCCAATATTGTATGGGGCTCCGCCCCATGCCCCGTTTGATTATGTCATTTCAAAGTGGAAACTGTATTACTCCAAGCGAATGTAATCCCTCCCATCTACTCCCTTCTTTGAAGGCGTTAATCACTTCTTAATCTACCCTTAATCAAGCGTTAATTATTAACGCTTGATTAAGGGTAGATTAAGAAGTGATTGACGCCTTCGAAGAGGAAGGATGCAGAAAAGGCAGGTGGTCTCACCTGCCTTTTTATATCAGATAGCCTTTAGATGGGCTATTTCAGCATAATCATTTTCTTGGATTGGCTTACTCCATCTGCTTGGAATTTGTAGAGATAGATTCCACTTGAGGCTTTTGAGCCATTGTTATCCAGGCCGTTCCAGGTAATCTGATGGTTTCCGGCAGGCATATCCTGGTGGATGAGGTTTCTCACGAGCTGTCCCTTCAGGTTGTAGATAGCCAGGCTGATCTTGCCGGGATTCTTCAGGCTATAGGTGATTGTGGTGCTGGGATTGAAGGGATTGGGATAGTTCAAGCCAAGAGCAGTGACGATTTCGGGGGTATTTTCTTCGACTACCGGAGTGGTCTGGTAAACATTTCCGCTACGGTTGTAATTACCCAGGAAGCACTTCCAAATGATGTCCTCGGAGATCCGTTTGATATCAAGGGCAATAATGCCTGTATCATTTGGAAAGATGATATCCAGATCTCCGTCGCTATCCAGGTGGCCAAGTACCGGGGAGGTCTTGATGTTGCCACTGGTGGTAACGGGGAAGTTGGGGGATTGGGTGCCATCGCTGCGCC
>JAQUHL010000220.1 GCA_028683635.1 Candidatus Cloacimonadota bacterium | reverse complement strand
AATCATCCTCAGGAAGCTTGCGGAATCCGGCTGTGAAGAGGTCTTCATCGCCCGTGATCTTGATACCCCGGATATGCTTTCCACCCTCAGATTTGCGCTGAACGCTCTCCAAGGTCAAACTAACCGCGGCTACCTGATCTACCCCGTGGATCATCCTCTGGTGCAGGTACAGACCATCAAGAGCCTGATCGAAGCTGCCATCAGGCTTCCCAGTTCTGTCATCCGGCCTTGCTTTTCCGGCTTTAGAGGCCACCCCGTCTATATTCCCAGGGAGCTTGACCTGAACGCTGACGATTCTGAAGATGGCCTGGCAGGCATCATCAGGAATTCCTCTGTGCCCAGGTTCGATTTGCCTGTGGATGATGAGGCAATCCTCAAGAATATAAATTATCCTTCGGATCTGGAGACGGTAACATTATGAGCTGGATCTTTGGTGCATATTCCAGGACAGGAAAGCTCAAACGCTACGATGAGTTTATCTCAGATCCCATTTTACATAGCTTTGAAAGTAAGAATTGCTATATTCTTAGCGGTGGAAATCCCCAAACTTGCCTGAAAACAGCTTTGGATGATGGCACAATTTGCTTCATCTGTGGCTACGGGATCGATGCAGAAGGCATTCTCTCCGCCCGCCAATGGCTTCCCTATCTGAGCAATGAACACAGCCTTGAGACCCTTGATGGTCACTTCGCTGTCGTGATGATAAACCGGGATCAGGTCTCCTGCTTCAACGATCAGAGCTGCAAACGCAACCTCTACTTTCATGAAACTGATACGGACGTCATCTTCACCAGCGAACTTTCCCTGATCAGGAAATGCCGCCGTCCAGAGATCGATTTTCGGGTTCTGGGAAGCTACTGGCATTCTTATTATCCCACCACCTTCAAAAGCTATTTCCAAGCTGTGCATGCACTTGGAACCTCAGGCAGGGCAAAGCTCAATCCCGGGCTATCCATCTCCTATGAACCCTGGCTGCCACGTGAGGGCAAAGACCTCGTGGCTGCTTTGATAGACAGCACTCTGGCTCTTAGCAAATCCGGGACACCGATTGCCATTGGGCTTTCCGGAGGCATGGACTGCCGTGCCCTATATGCTTTGTATCTTTTTACCGGAGTAGAACTTACAGCCATCAGCTACGGGGACATGGATTCCATCGATCTTCAGATCCCTTCGCAGATCACCGGGAGCTTAAACCGCCCTTTCCGGCACATCTCCTATGAACAGACCGAGCCCAGAGATTCCTGGCAGGCTGCCATCGACTATCTGGATGCCACCTCTCTGATGATGAATCCAGTGAACTATGGATATACCCGGCTCTATAGCTTAATTGCTGAAACCAGCAAGCTTTACGTCAGCGGTTACTGGGGAGAGATCTATCGGATGCGCTATAACTGGCACTATCTGTTCAGTACTTTCAAGCTTTCCAAACTGGACTATGCCTGGCTGGCCAGGGTTTTGTACCAGCCCTCCTATCCCATCTTTACATCTGATGTGGCTCTTACCCTCTATCGCGGGTTTAAGGAAGAGCTGTCGAGCGCTCTCTCCGAAATGCCTCCTCTGGCCAGCTACCCCAATGCCCGGTGGCTGGATCTCTTCTTCACCCGCTATGCCCTGCATGCTTTTAACCTACCCAAACTGGCATACTTCGATCGCTTTTTGATAGATCACATGCCATACATGCAAGGCAGCGTAATGAGTGCCCATTTCTCCTATGGCATGTTCAAGGAAATCAGGGAAAGGCTGCATCGCCAGATCATCAGAGAATACTATCCCCGCCTGGAAAAATTCTCCCTGGCTCTGGCAGATATCTCTGCTCCTTACCATTGGAACCAATATGCCCTCAAAGTGAAACTGAACCTGCACTTAAGAAAACATCCCTATTCCCGGATCAGCAGGGCAGATACCTTCCTTATCCAGAACCGTGAAAACATCCTCGATCTGCTCTCCTCCCAACGGGTAAGAGAATATCCTGCCTATAACTATCCCCTGCTCAAAGCTCTGGTTTCAAACTATTATCAGGGCCAGAACAGCCTTCGTACCCCTCTAATCAAATGGCTGGGCTTTGAACTGGGCAGATAGCTACTTCAGCAGAAGACATTTTCTGCTTTGAACTTTCTGGCAGGTGCTCAACCTGTAGAAATAGATTCCGCTGGCCACCTTATTCCCCCAGGCATCTGTGCCATCCCATACTATTCTGTGTTCTCCTATAGGTCTATGATCCTGAATCAGAGTAATATCGTGTTTAGTTTGAAATGACATAATCCATGCCCAGCCCACCACCCAATATTGTATGGTGCTCCGCCCCATGCCCCGTTTGATTATGTCATTTCAAAGTGGAAACTGTATAATACTGTTGCACATCCCGATTTATCGAAATACAGACTTCCAAATATGCTGGTTGTGAGGCCTATTTTTTGAAAATCTATTCCCGCCCACCACCCTAAAAGGAGTAGAGCTTCGCCCGACAACTCATATTCAATGGTCTTCTGATGCTATTGGGTTGGTGACGTCCTCGTAGACACAAAGCCCCTTGTGGGCGCAATATCATAGGCAGGGTGTGGAGCGCAGCGGAACCCCTGTATTTGCGCACCCCACAACCACCAATCAAGCCCCTTGTGGGCGAAACAATGATATGTGGTACCATTCCATAATGATCTGTCGCCCCTGGCGGGGCTTTTATGTTGTGTGTGGGTGCTGGTTACAGGGGTTCCGCTTCGCTCCACACCCTGCCTATGATATATCGCCCCTTGGGCTGGATGTCACCCCTGGCGGGGCTTTTACGTTGGTTTCGGGGTTGCGTTATACAGGGGTTCCGCTTCGCTCCACACCCTGCCTATGATATATCGCCCCTTGGGCTGGATGTCGCCCCTGGTGGGGCTTTTACGTTGGTTTCGGGGTTGCGTTATACAGGGGTTCCGCTTCGCTCCACGCCCTGCCTATGATATGTCGCCCCTGCAGGGGCTTTTACGTTTGTTTGTGGGTTCGTTATACAGGGGCTCTGGCTTCGCCTCGCACCCTGCCTATGATCTGTCGCCCCTTGGGCTTTCCCGCCATTCCCTCCCTCTTGCTTGAAGGCGTTAATCACTTCTTAATCTACCCTTAATCAAGCGTTAATTATTAACGCTTGATTAAGGGTAGATTAAGAAGTGATTAACGCCTTCAAGCAAGGGTTGACCCGTCCCGGGTACCCGATTCCCGGGAGTGACGGCAGGAATGACGGCGTGGTTGGGCTTGAGAAAAGACATGATGGAGACATGAGTTAAGCAGAGTCCGCTTCGTTTCACATTCTGAAAGACCGTTGCACATCCCGATTTATCAAAACACAGACTTCCAAAAATGCTGGTTGTGAGGCTTATTTTTGTAAATCTATTCCCGCCCTCCACCCTAAAAGGAGTAGGGCTTCGCCCTACAACCCATTATTCAATGGTATTTCTCATGTATCAGGAAATGACGAAAGAAAGCGGAGCTTAATGGAAACAAATCAACAAGATTGGAAAGCTGCTTCAAAAAAACCATAATTTTTCTTTACATATACTTCCAAATATTCAGAGTGGGATTCAGTTACTTTAAAGTGCATATAGAAGTGTTATCAAGCCTCTTTCCGGCTACCTCGAGGCAGGGGAAGGGCTGTTTGAATCAAGGAAAAATATCCCAAGACCAAGATCCTAGGAGACAGAACCATGAAAACAAGCCAGTTTAGGAAGCTGATCCTGATCGCAATGTTGATCTCGATTGGCTATTTGACCGCCCAAACCTTTGAATACTCATTTGTGAGTTCAATGGGTACTTATGAATCCATAACGGGTGGAGTTTTATATGCATTTTTTCTAAAATAGTAAAACCATCAACATCAGGAAGATTTATATCCAAAATCAATAAATCAAATCTCTCTTTTTCCAAAATATCCAAAGATTCTGCACCAGTTTTTGCATTTTTTATTAC
>JAQUHL010000219.1 GCA_028683635.1 Candidatus Cloacimonadota bacterium | reverse complement strand
GATAGCGCTTTTTCTCCTTAACCAGAATTCCTTCGTCATAGAGCTCAGTCAGAATGCGCTTGGCACTGCTCTTTTCCTGTCTTCCCAGTCTCAGATTCTGGCATAACTCTTCATAAGAGAATGAGTTGGTACCACTTTCTTCAAAAAGTTTGAGCAGCAGTAGTTTTATATCCCTGTTTTTCAAATATATATCCTCAATATTGTTTACTGATTTTTGTTCCCAGGAATTTAAGCAGTTCCGGAACTTCAATTCTTGATTTGGAGAATCTTAGAGATAATCCTCTGAAGGAGTCCAACCTTCTGGGGACTTTGAAGGTGCTCAGCATTATCCCATGTTTGTCATGGTAGAAACAACCGAATTCTTCATATTTTCGGCTTATCTTCAAAAAAAGATAGCGTACCTCCACCCGATCCTCAAAGAGACTGTACTGTGTCAAGATGAAGTAAGGCATCAGATTGATAATCACCAGAAACATTCCTCCAAAGTAAAAAAAGGGTTGTCCCCAACCAATTACAGTTATCTGCCAAAGCAAAACTGAAAGCAGCAACAAAAAGCTGAGTAAGAACACAGAAGTCAAAGGACGGTCTGTAAAAGGAAAACTTCGCCAGGAAAGTTGAGGCTCAGGCAACATTTTGCACTATCTCCTTGCATTTCTCAATTTCTTCTTTGATGGTGAGGATATACTTGAAAGAATTTGAGGTAGAATACTTTGAGCCCATGGTATTGGCTTCCCGATGCATCTCCTGAACGATGAAATTTAGGGTTTTCCCTACCTCCTGGTCATCAGCTTTACTGAGGTTATGTCTAAACGTTTCAAGATGTGTCCAAAGGCGGGTAATTTCTTCTTGAATATCATACTTATCAATATAGATGGCAAGCTCTTGCAATATGCGTTGTTCAAGATTTTCGAACCCCAGATTGCTGGTCAGTTCCAAAATCCGCTTTTTCATGTTTTCATAGAGTAAGGCCCGATAATCATCCAAGCTTGCTTCTATACTGCTGAGTGCGTTGCTGATGAGCGAAAGAGATTCTTCCAATACCAGGCGGATCTCTTGACCCTCCTTGATAGTGGAATCCTTGAAATCAGCTATCGCAAGTTCTATGGATTCGCTAACTATTTCTTTGAGCTGGAGATCATCGGCAAAGCTATTGTTGGATTCCAGAACGCCGGGTTCATTGATCAGAAACTCCAAGGGAACATCCTGTGTAAGCTCCAAGGTATCAATGGCTTCCTTAACTAAAGTGTTATACTTTTTAAGCTTCATTTATTAAGGTTGAGCTTGGGTTCCCGATGGTCAGATAGATTGATCCGCACTTCGATGGCTCCCCGTCCCAAACAAGCTCCCAATCTTTTTCGAAGAGAGGTTTCAAAAAAGCTCAAGTCCCGGGGAAGATAGAATCTCAAATCCAGAAATCGTGAATTCACTGATTTGATCTCAATCTCAAGATCAATCATCTCCCGGTTTATCTTTGCTTTACCATAACCAGTCATACTACGCATACGAATTCCTTTGTATGTTTTGTTCCATCAGGGGATAAGAGGCTGGGGCACAAGCCGGTAGAGAAAAATGTGCAAGTTTACATAACATACCTTATTCTCCTCGCTGTCCTAAGCCTGTCTCTGGCAGATCAGAGTCCCTGACGTTGCCGATATCACTCTGGCCTTGACCAGCTTGCCAAAGTCCTTTTCGCTCCCGTCCAGAACTGCAATTTTAAAATCGTCTGTCTTCCCTGAAACCTGTTGGGAACTTTTTCTGCTCAGGTTCTCAATATATACGACCACTTCTTTACCAATTTGAGCCTGGAACTTCTTGAGAGTTATCTCCCTCTGAAGATCAATCATTCTTTGGAGCCTGGAAAGCCTTTCGGCTTGAGGTACCTGCAAAGTATATTCCGCTGCTGCAGTGCTTTCCCGCTCACTATATTTGAAACAAAAAGCATAATCGAATTGTACATCCCGCATGACAGAAAGTGTTTCTTCAAAATCGGCTTCCGTTTCTGAGGGAAAGCCTGCTATCAGGTCTGTTGTAACTGCAATCTCTGGCATGGCAGCCTTAAGCTTATGTATAAGAGTTAAATAGTGATCGATATCATATTTTCGATTCATTTTTCTGAGGATGGCAGTGCTGCCACTTTGCAAAGGTAAGTGTATATGTTTGCAAATTTTTGGACTATCAGCCATGACCCTGATCAGCTCATCCGATAGATCCTTGGGATGTGAGGTGATAAAACGTAAACGTTCAATACTATTGATCTTTGCCAATCTCTCAATTAAGATGGGAAAATCTATCTCCTGAAAGTGGTAAGAGTTTACGTTCTGACCCAGTAAGGTGATATCCTTCAAGCCTCTATTGCCTGCACTTTCCACATCATGAGATATATGCTCAAAGGGTCGGCTGCGTTCTCTGCCCCGAACGTGAGGAACGATGCAATAGCTACAAAAATTGTCGCAACCCCGCATGATGGTAACAAAGCCACAGGTGCTTCCCTGGTGCTCAGGTTCGATGTTTTCGTATATTTCAGATTCATTCATATCCGTGAAAGATGCAGGTTCATCCAAAGCTGCAAGAAAACTAGGCAGTTGGCTGTAATTATCCACTCCCAAGGCAAAATCAATGCCGCTGTTATCTTCGATCAGCCTCTTCCCTATTCTTTGAGCCATGCACCCAACTATCCCGATCTTCAGATCAGGTTTATTCAGTTTGCGTTGTTTTTCGTTGGATATCCTGCCCAGAACTCTATCTTCTGCATGTTTTCTTACTGAGCAGGTATTGAAGATGATTACATCAGCCTGATCGATATCATCTGTTTTGCGATATCCTGATTGGGATAGCAGGCCAATGATCAGTTCACTATCTGCCACATTCATCTGGCAACCATAGGTTTCCAGATAAAAAAACCTTTCTTTCGGGGGTTGCGGGAAAGTATTATCTATATTATTCAATGTTTTAAGTCCTTCCATGATGCTGTATAGCCATAAGCGATACCATAGTCGCAGACGACAAATTCCGAAGCTGCAAATTTGTCCAGTATTAGTAAGATGAAATCCACGCTGAGAGCTAGAATCTCCAAATTATGAGGTTCCATCAGATAACCTAAAAGAGTCTTATGCGAGTTTTGGTCATCGTCCTTGCTCCAGATAGTTTCCTTCAGCTCCTCAAGTTCAATTTTGCTGATGCAGCTTTTATGCACCAGACTGGGGATGTAGTGCTTGATACGCTTTACCACAAGGCTTAGGTAAGATGCGGTCAATCCGATTCCAATGAGCTTTCCCTGAGCTTTGAATCTCACCTTGTCCAGCTCTTTCTGGAACAACCCCAACCGTTCTTGGTGAGTATTACAGGTTTCCTTCAAGAGCCTAAGCCCAAGTCCCACACTTTTACCATGATAATGATTATCTTTGAAAGAGATGAACTCAGTGCTTCCCCCGCCGATGTCAAAGGCGAGAAAGTCCGACAATTCCTGAAAAGATAAACGGATAGCCTGGAAATTATACTTAAGCTCTTGTTCAGCACTAAGCACCTGAAAGCTCGAGGGCTGATTTTTTGACACCCATTTACCGAATACACCCAGATTAGTTGCTTTCCGGAAGATTGCTGTTGCCAGAACATGACTGTTGGAAACAAGCCGACTATTTAATACGAGTAGAGGTTTGAGTTTTTTCTTAGCCCTATTGATACTGGCATTTGTGACCTTGCCAGCCTTGAAACCAATACCCAGGCCTGTTTCACCGGAATACTTATGAATCATCCTGTTTCCGTTCATAAGCAGCCAAGTATAGTTATTTGTTCCCAGATCAAAAATGCTGCTGATCTTTTGGGTGTTATACTTATCCTTGATAAACTGCGTGATTATGGTTTGGGCGATGAGTGTATTGCAATTCTTGACGCGGGGTTTTTCTCTGGGATCAGCAATTTTCACCGTTTTCAGCTTTCTTTTCCATTCCGCGATCGA
>JAQUHL010000218.1:922-3973 GCA_028683635.1 Candidatus Cloacimonadota bacterium | reverse complement strand
CTACCAGAATTCTTTGGGCCAAGATCGTTAAAAGCTTCACGCCCAAGAATCCAAAATCCCTCGCTCTGCGAACCCACTCCCAAACTTCAGGCTGGAGCCTCACTGAGCAGGATCCCTATAACAACATCACCCGAACTTGCATCGAAGCTTTGGCTGCCACCATGGGTCACACGCAATCCTTGCACACTAATTCCCTGGATGAGGCGATTGCTTTGCCGACCGACTTCTCTGCTCGCATTGCCCGCAATACACAACTTTATTTGCAAAACGAAACTCTTACGACCAAAGTAATCGATCCCTGGGCAGGGAGCTGGTATGTGGAAGCTTTGACGGATGAACTTATGCACCGCTCTTGGGCGCATATTCAGGAAGTGGAGGATCTGGGAGGAATGGCTAAAGCCATCGAGACTGGATTGCCAAAAATGAGAATCGAAGAAGCTGCTGCCCGTAAACAAGCAAAAATTGATTCTGGTGCCGAAACCATTGTGGGAGTAAATAAGTTCCGTCTGGATAAGGAGGAGGCGATGGACATTCTTGAGGTCGATAACTCCGCAGTCCGGGAAGCTCAGCTTGCCCGCCTTGCCAAACTTCGGACAGGACGTAACCAGCAAAAGGTGGATTCCTGCCTGGCTGCAATTACCTACGCTGCTGAAACTGGTGAAGGAAACCTTATGGAACTGGCCGTCTATGCTGCCCGGGAGCGTGCCTCCCTGGGAGAAATCTCTTTGGCGATGGAAAAGGTGTTCGGACGTCACCAAGCTTCAATAAAATTGATCAATAATGTATATAGCAATGAGTATATGAACATGAATGAAATAGATACAGTCCGCGCCCTCACCGACAAATTTGCCGAGCTCGATGGCAGACGCCCCAGAATCCTGGTGGCAAAGATGGGGCAGGATGGTCATGATCGTGGTGCCAAGGTGGTTTCCACCGCCTATGCCGATATGGGCTTTGATGTGGATGTGGGGCCATTGTTCCAAACTCCTGAGGAAACTGCCCGCCAAGCTGTGGAAAACGATGTCCACGTGATCGGAATGAGTTCTCTTGCCGCTGGACACAAGACTCTGCTCCCCCAGTTGATCGGGGAACTTCACAAGCTGGGCAGAGAAGACATCATGGTCGTTGTGGGCGGAGTGATCCCAGCTCAGGATTATGATTTCTTATTGGAGCACGGTGCCTCTGCTATCTTTGGACCCGGCACCAAGCTGCCCTATGCTGCTGAACTGATCATCAAGGAACTGCTCAAGCATTACGAGAGCTAAAGCCAGTCAATATTAATTATGTGCCCCAAAGATAGAAAACCGGAATGGACCCCTGATAATGCCGGCAAGGAATTTGCCTCAAGGGTGATCGAAGGCAGGGGGGAAGTGAAGAGCACTCGTTCTCATCACACCCTCCGGTCAGGGGAGATAGATTTACAGGCTTTGGAAAGAGGAGTTTTATCCGGAAACAGGACTTTGCTTTCCAAAGCCATCACGCTCGTGGAGAGTAATTCTCCCCGGCATCAGCATCTGGCGCAAGATCTGGTAACGATGCTTCTCCCATATTCGGGAAATTCGCTGAGGATCGGGATAACCGGCACGCCAGGCGCAGGGAAGAGCACTTTTATCGAAAGCTTTGGGCTGTTTCTGATCCTACAGGGTCATAAGGTCGCCGCTTTGGCAATTGATCCCAGCAGCAGTATTTCCAAAGGTAGCATCCTGGGCGATAAAACCAGGATGGAAGAGCTTTCCCGCCACCCCTCCTCCTTCATCCGTCCCTCTCCAAGCAGCGGAATCCTGGGAGGTGTTGCCAGAAAGACCCGTGAGACCATCATTCTCTGCGAAGCTGCGGGATATGACATTATCCTGATCGAAACCGTGGGAGTTGGTCAATCCGAAATTACCGTACGTTCCTTGAGCGATTTTTTCCTCCTGATCCAGATTGCAGGAGCAGGAGACGAACTGCAGGGCATCAAAAAAGGAATCATAGAGCTAGCAGATCTGATCCTGATTAATAAAGCCGATGGTGATAATATTGCCCAGGCCGAGACCGCAGCCAGCGAACTAAACAACGCCCTGCATTACCTCAGTTCCTATACCGAGGGCTGGAAAACCGAAGCTCTTACCTGCTCTGCATTGCAGAAAACCAACCTCGACGAAATTCTGAAACGCATCCAAAGCTTTACCCAACATACCAAAGGCGATGGCAGCTTCGAAAAGCGCAGACAGCTCCAAAACGTGCAGTGGTTCGAAACTCTGCTCCAGGAAGCAATTATTGGCGAATTCTTTGCCCGCAACCAGAAGCAATCTACCTACAGAAACCTGAAAGAGCAGATCAGCCAAGGACTCATCAGTCCCGCCAAAGCTCTAAACCTCCTTCTCAAATAACTGATATTCAGTTTTGATACAGGAACCTTTTGATTTTCTGGGTAGGTGTTTTTTCAAAGGGTTCTTTTTGTTCCGTGAGCTTGTGAATTACCGAAAAGGAAGAAACTTGGGAGTTTACCAATTTGCGGATCTCATCCAGAAGCTTTTCCTTTTTCTTCTCTGCACTGATGCTTCCCATTTTTCCGATCCCGTAGTTTTTATCGATAATCTCATAATTTAGAAACACTCGAGCACAGATCTTGTTTTCCCATTCATAGACCAAAGATTCGAGGATAATCTCCTGCTCATTCAGCTTGGATTCCAGTTCTTCCGGATAGATGTTTTCTCCACGCGGGCCAATGATCACATTTTTAATCCTGCCTTTGATGTAGAGATAACCATCACGCATGGTACCAAGGTCGCCGGTTTTGAACCAGCCATCACTGGTGAAGGCCTCATCGCTCCGTTGTTTATCCCGGAAGTATCCTTTCATCACAGTGGGTCCTTTCACCTGAATTTCACCAATTTTACTTCGGGTATCAGGCTTGAAGATCCTGGCTTCTACTCCGGGTATGATAACTCCCGTGGCACGGAAGCGAACCACTGAGGGGGTGCATCCGGCGAGCAGGGGAGAAGTCTCCGTGAGTCCATAACCACTGGCATAAGGGAAGCCAGCTTCATAGAGGAAGCGCTCCACTGC
>JAQUHL010000218.1:0-912 GCA_028683635.1 Candidatus Cloacimonadota bacterium | reverse complement strand
TTCTGCCGGCAACTTTGTGCAGGATTTTACGAGTGAAATTGATATGGTAAAGCCCTTTCATCAGTGCATTTTTGGTAAGTTGGGGATGAACCTGAAGCTTGAAGATTTTCTCGATAACCAGAGGAACACAGAGAATCATCGTTGGTCGGATCTTTTGCATGGCCGGGACTAACACTCTTGCTGTTGGAGGTTTACTGAGGTAATAGACGCAAGCTCCCTGCATAATTGGGATTAAAAAGCCGACCGTGCACTCATAGGTATGCGCCAAAGGCAGAAGCGAAATAAGCTTGTCGTGCTCGTCCAACATCTGGAATTTTAGGGTTGCCCAAGCATCATATACCAGGTTCTTATGGCTCAGCATTACTCCCTTGGAAGAGCCAGTCGTCCCGGAAGTATAGATGATTGCGGCCAGATCATCCTCCGCGACCTCGCTTTTCAGGAGTCCCAAAGCCTTGAGCGCACTATCCACAAACCGGCTGATCCGCTGCTCCGAATCCTTCAAAAGGTCCTTCAGGTTTTCCCTGCTTGCCCGGGGAGGAATTTGCACAAAGCTCTCGATCAGGACCAAAGCCGGACTTAGCTCAAAATCCTCATAGGCAATCTTCTCATATTGCACATCCGAGATAAATACGACCTTTGCTCCGGAATGATTCAGAATATGCAGGATTTCGTTGGGATGAAAATCAACCAAAATCGGTACTGCTACCGCACCCAGACAGGTGATGCCCAGATATGCAATTCCCCAGTTAGGCAAGTTTTCACTTAAGATTGCCACCCGGTCCCCGGCTACAACTCCCATTTGCCTGAGTAGTAATCCAACTTCCACAACCTGGCTCTGCAACTCCCGATACCGGATGGGATTACCATCCACCATTGCCAAAGCAGGATTCTCAGGATAGGCAGATACTACCC
>JAQUHL010000006.1 GCA_028683635.1 Candidatus Cloacimonadota bacterium | reverse complement strand
ATATTCTGTTCATATGTATAGATCTTTTTCAGAAGGATTTGCAATTCCGAAAGATTGGAGGCTGAGATTCTGCCGATATATGCATCTCCCAAGAGATCTGATCCCGCAAGAAAGGTATATGGATAATCCCCTTCTCCGTTATAACCGGATACGTTCTCCGTCCACGCAGGGATGGGATAGCTACCACCCACGTCACCCAGGAGAATGATAAAGTCCGGTCTGGTATCAAGATTGTCGTAGCGGGCCTGAATATAGTTCTTGATAGCAGTATTGGAAGATCCTGTAGTTGATGTGCTTACACTAAATACATCAAAACCTTTTTGGCGTTTCCAATCTGCAAGTTCTGTAACTTTGGAAAGATATGTCTGATCTGTGGAATTACCGTAGATGAGCAATACTTTGGGAGTCTGGGGAGTATCATCAGTTGTGCGGTAATAATCAAAATTATCTATCAGCCCTTCATAGACTTTTTCAAACGTCTTACTGTAACCGGAATAAGCAGCCATTTCGTTCTCAGAAGGAGAGCCATCAAAACTGATAACCAGATCCAAGTCTTCTGTGTAACAAAGTTCCTGGGTAGCAGGATTCCAGCGCACAGGGTAGATGCTAATCGTAACCACTCTGAAATCTCTGATGATCACGGGATTGGTGTGCTCCATAATTTGCCGGGGATAAAACCCCTCGCTCTGATAAAAGGCATGATCATATTCAACCGCTTCCCTGGCAGAATCAGTGGCAAAAACTGGCTTCAGAACAATGCCGGCAATACTTTTCTGCGCACGTTCGATCACTTGAACATGGAAGTTTCCATTAGCCGGGATGGCAAGGGTTGTGGATATAAAAGGTAACTGGGCTTTTCCCGTCTCTGCCGTTTGGGCAAAACCTTCAAGATTCAGTTCCTGGAAATCCGTAGTAGCAAGTTCTGCGGGTTTGATATCCAGAGTTGGAATCGAAAGTTTCATCCTGATTTCGTTTTGATTCTGGCTGATGACTCTTAGGGCTTTGGTTGTCTCAGGGACTGCTGCACAAAGAATTGACGACAATGTCATCAGCAATATGAGCAGAAGCGATTTACTGTGTTTCATGTTGACCTTCTTAACGACGTAATCTTTCTTATGTTCCATAATTTGGGTACTTTTCAATAGTATATTGTGCATGGTCATACCTCAACCACTAAAAAACCTGAAGACTATTCCTCAGGTTTTTTTACATCCTGTGCAAATTGCATCATTATCTCTCGATAGAATAGATGTATAGGCCATTATCCCGCGAGGCAACTATCAGTTTGTTGCCCCAAAACCGGGCGTTGTTTGTATATCCACAGGAACTAAGGTTCTGGATCAATACAGGATTGGATTTGTCCGTGATGTCAAAGAGGTAAATTCCTCCCCCACCTGAGCTAACCACAGCCATATTCCCGCTCACATCGATGGAAGTGGCATAACCTGTGGTGTCATAAGTACTTTTGAGAACCGGAGCAGTTCTATCGGTAACATCCACAATGGCAAATCCCGCCTGACGCAGAGGAAGGTAGGCATGGTTTCCCTGGATGCACACTCTCTGGGCTTGGCCAGGAAGAGTTAGTTCACTCAGCAAATTGTATCCGTCTTTCGTGTAAATAGCCAGACCCCGCTGTTGGATCGCAAAATAGATGTAGTCATTGTCCCAATGAAGTCCACTGGCCACAGCCGAAGTTAAGATATCCGGGGGATTCCCTACCCACATTTTTGTAACGTCATCGAAAAACCCGTTTTTGATCTCCCGGCTCGAGGAGAAATAACCCTCAATTGTAAAGTTTCCCAAGGGAGTTTCCAAAGCTTCAAACTGCATGTCCCCGATATCTGTTGTTCCACCTGTAATGGATGGAATAACTAACAGAGAATCGGGATTGGAATAATCGAAAATCCTTATCATATCGGTAGCTTCAGTTTCGTTGACAAACAATTTCTTTTCTTCCGGTACGATGTCCAACCTCCGAATCTTGTACAAACCCACCTCGGATCCATCCGCAGCTATAACTTTGGTGAACCATCTAAGGTTGTAACTATTCAGATCGAGAATTGAAAACCCACCCTGATCCTGAGCTATATAAGCAGTGTCTGCGTTTATAACGATATCCATCGGATTTCCCACTAAAGGGATCTGACGAACCAGGGATAACACTTCTTTGGCCTTATAAGCAGTGTTGCGCTCTGCACAACTCATTAAAATGAGCATCAAAGCTACCAAAATGATCAAGAGCTGTTTGTTCAGCATTTTAACCTCCATAAAGGCTGATTGATTTAACCATGCAGAGAAGTAAAGCAATTATCGTTCCTGAATAGACTAAAATATAAAACAAATATCTATAATCTCTATTCCAAAGACGATAATCCATGATAAATCCATGATCCATGATACTTCAATGATACTTCAAAAGACCATTGAATAATGGGTTGTAGGGCGAAGCCCTACTCCTTTTAGGGTGGTGGGCGGGAATAGATTTACAAAAATAAGCCTCACAACCAGCATATTTGGAAGTCTGTATTTCGATAAATCGGGATGTGCAGCGGTCTTTTCAAATTGAATGAATTATACCTTCCCTAATATCTACCCACCATCTTCCCTGCATCTACCCTATATCAAGCGTTAACTCAGATAGACTTGATATAGGCTTGATATAGGCTTGATGTAGAGTAGACTCCTGGGAAGGAGTGTCCTGTGATTTTGGTCTTTTCGAGAGAGAATGAGAGAGAAAGACCTGTATCATATGGTATCAAATAGTTATTAAATGGTTGTATTATATGGTATTGGAAGGTATTGTACAGTGTATTGTATGGGGTACCCTCTAATGCCCCCGGCAAGAACAGGATATTTCAAAGTGGAGACTATATCATGTGCCGTTTGAGAATAATTGTTCGTAGATAATAAGGCTTTTCAAATGCAGGGGCTTATGGAGATGAGTTTCAAAGAAATCACGGATGATTTGATTGATCTGAACAATGCTGGTAAAATCAATGGACAGAGATTGTACATAGTTGCCAATTACGGGTAGTTTTGAGATGATCTTTATGCTTCGAACACTCAGGGCTGATACATGCTCCGGGTAATGGCTTTGCTGGGCGCATTCAATACAGATTAGCGCTCCGGTCCCCTTTTCCACAAAGGCAGCATTTCCCAAGGGTTTTGAGCAACGATGGCAGTTGGATAGGTCATAGGACAAACCCAGCAGTTCCATCACCCTAAGCCAGAACCTCCAGAAGATATAGATCCCGGCCTCGTGGTGTTCGTTCAGATAATCCAGATACAGCTTTTGTAAATCATAATACTGCAGATATTCATCCCCAGAGATCAGAATTTGACTTATCAGTTCACAGCCACATTGAGCCAGGCACCATAGCCCGGTATTTTGCGAAAAGTCATATACAAGAAGCAAAGTTGATTCTGAGAGCAGATACAATCCAGTTTCCAGAGGTTTATACAACACAAGTTCGTAGATCCCGAGGGTCTGAAAAGCGGTCTGTGTGGAGCTGCTACGGGCTCCCTTTGCCAGTATGGAGATCAGTCCCTCATCCCGGGTGAAGGTTTTGAGAATCAGGCTTGTATCACCATATTTGCTGATCCGGTATAGAATCCCCAGGGTTTTAATCTTTTTTTTCATGATCGTGTTTCCGGGTGAGGATTTCTCGTACCTCCCTGAGATCCATTGGACTGGCATAGTATGATTTGTGGTTTGTATAGGTCACAAAACCTGGTGCCGCCTTTCTGGGTTTGCGGACATAGCGGATCTGAGTGTAATCCACGGGCACGTTGGAGGAAAATTTTGCCTTGCTATACCAAGCTGCCAGATTGCAACATAGGGAGACAAATTCTTCCGGGAGTGCATGTTTGTGCAGGTTTCTGAGCAGGATATGAGATCCGTGATAGATCCTGGTATGGAACCACCAATCCATGGGTTTGGCAATCTGGGTGGTAATGAAATCATTCTCTGTAGCCTTTCTGCCGATCAGGATTTCCCAATCCTCGTCTATCTTAAATTTTAGGATTCGTTGATACTTGGTTTCTGTTTGTTTCAGCTCAGACACCTGCTGCCTGTTGAGATCCAGATATGCTGGTATCCTTCCAGAATGCAGTTCCTGAAGGATGGTTTCAAGCTCCAGGATTGTCTGGCGGGTTTTTTCCAGGTTTGTGTTGATTATTTCGAGTCCGTTTCTGGCTTTACGGTATTTTTTCAGATAGTACATCAGATTCTGATGTGGGCTCTTATCCGGCAAGAGAGGGATCATAATCGGAGGAGTTCCGGATTCGAAGTAATTGATTGCCTCAAGGCAGGTATCCCCCTTGGTGATCTGGTGCATGCTGAATTTCAAAGTCTCGGCAAAAACCTTCCATTGTTCGCAGTTTTGGGCATTATCCAATTCGCTTTGCTGTTTGTTCAGTTTCTGTTTTTGTTTTTTCAGTTCTTTCTGCCAGTGGGAGATATGCCGGTTTAGATCCAGGTCGCGATCCTGGATATTGAGCCTGGTCTGGTACTGGGATTTCAGGAAGTCGTTCATACTCTCAAAGCTTAGCCCACCATATTCCAGAGGATAGGATATGTCCAGCACTTTGGGTACAAAGCCGGTATCCGGTGCTTCATAGACCAGGCCGGGAAGAATCTGCCGCCTGGGATTATCACTGAGCGTATATTTGTGGAAGGCATCCAAAACGACCAGTTCGTTGTGTTCCTTTCGGCAAACAATGAGATTGGGTTTGGGAGACATTGCTTCGAATATGATGGTATATGACTTTTCTGATTGGTAAATGTCTTTTACCCAGATCTCAAGCGTAATAATCCTGTCTGCATCCGAGATATCTATCTTTCTTATAATTCCGTGATCCAGAAACTGCCAGCAGGGGATTCCCCCGGATTGCAACTCATCTGTGAATAAAAAAGAATCATTGCTGCTGAGAATGAACCGGAGAACCCGGCCATCCCCAAGCTGAAAACCCGTTTCACGCTCAAACTTTGTGCAAGAGGATATTACCCAGCCCCGGGGCTCTTGTTCTTCGGTCCAGGTCTTTAGATACGAGTATTGCATGTCTCCTCAAAAAATAGCATTTGCCTTGACAGGAAAGCTGTGTACTATAAGTTGGGACAACGTTCCAGAATTCAGAAGAGGAGTCAAGTATGAAAATTATGCCGATTATCACTATCCTGCTTGCAGTGCTTACCATCATCATGGCAATCATGTGGGTGGGCGCAAATAATAAGCAGAAAAATCTCGCCCAAGAAAAGGAAGAAATCTCCACATCTTTCGAGAATGCCACAAAAACCATTGGCGATATCCAATCCACTCTTGATGCTATCGATAAGGATCTAATGGGTCAACTTTCCATTGCTGGAGAAACCCCGGGTGCGACTCCGGAAGACAGGAAATCCATGATTGTAAACAGCCTTTCGAATATGCGTTCCCAACTCGAAGCAGGCAAACAAAGAATTTCCCAGTTGGAACGTGAACTCTCCCAATCCAACCGTCAGGTGGCAGGGTTACAGGACATCCTGAATAAACTCCGGTCGTCAGTTTCCGAAAAGGAAAACATTGTTGCCGGGTTGCAAAAAGAATTGGGTGTGCTTAGCGAAACCCTTGATACTGAGCGCAAGACTTCGGTTCAGGAGATCCAGAAACGGGAAGCCCAGATCTCAGAAAAAACAGCTCAAATCGAGCAACTCGATCAGGATATAAACACCATTTATTACGTGTATGGCACCCGCAAAGAACTGATTGAGAAGGAAATCATCGACCGTACCGGTGGCTTATTGGGCATAGGAAGAGTATCTGTGGTTTCCAAAAAAAGCAATCTGGATTCCTATACTCCTCTAAATCTGCTCAATGAATCAACACTCCGATTTACTGCCAAAAAGAAGTATGCCATTCTTTCAGGACAAAATGCCTCGTCCTACCGGGTCGATAAGGATGGAATCAATTATACTCTCGTGATTACCAATCCCGAAGTTTTCCGACGGATCAAAAACCTGATCATCGAAGTGGATTAACAAGGAGCTTTTCAATAATAAAAGAACAAGTCCGGATTGGTTTCAATCCGGACTTGTTTTTCCCGGTTTACGAGATCGCTATGATCTGCACATAACAGGGAAAGGCTGGAGCTAAATGGGGGATTTGAACCCCCGACCTACTGATTACGAATCAGTTGCTCTACCACTGAGCTAATTTAGCTATTCTTCGATTAGTTTAAAATCTGCAGGCTGATTGCTTTTATCCAAAAAACTGAGTCTGGATATCCTTCTGAAGTTTGCAAGCTCATATCCCAATTCCACTCCCTGGATCTCCACTTTGTGTTTGCTCGATGCCGATACTTTCAGGATTACTGATTCATCCTTGTGGAGATTTCTGGGATACCAAAAGTTCTGGCCACGCAGGCGGATGTGGGATTCTTCCTGCTCAGAATATTGGAATTCCTTATCTGTGGCCAGGATATATTTGAGCTTCAGATTCACGGTATCCGGCAAGGCAAGGTTATCCGGCACAAAAATGCTGTACACATTGCTGAACTGAGTGGCGTTTACCATAGTCTGTAAACGCAAGGGTGGGTTAAAATGCTCTGGCCTTAGGTTTTCGATCAGATTGATGGGGTAATCCACCCCATTTACACTCATCTTATCAACAATCAAATCCCGGTTCAAAAAAAATATTTTCAGATCCTGAGTGGCAAGATCGGATTTTAAAACTTTGAATTCATCGCTGAAATATATCCTGTTCCGCTCTTTCGAGACCAGGACATTGATGTCGTGATCAATAGCCGGTAACTGGGAAAGTTTCATATTATCAAAGTTCAGGCTCAATACCCGGCTTTCCTCTGCAAACAGTGGTGCAAACACAATCACGACCAGGCCGATCATTATCCATAAGTTCTTCATCTCGTCTCCTATCAGGCTATATAGCTTATGATCTCAAAATTCCTGATAGCATTTTTAGTCAAGGGTTTTCTCGATACTTGAGAACCCCCACACTACTTGAAAAATAGTATTTGCCAAGCATCACAGTATAGCCTATCTTTTTTGTAGGATATCACAACAAGGAGCTAAATCATGTTTGACCACAAAACTCTAAATAAATACAAAGCCATTGAAAACAAGATGTACCAGGTTCTGGACAACGAGGGCAAGGTGATCCTCAAAGATTGGAAACCTGATCTCTCTAATGCGGAGATTGTGCAGGCTTACAAAGACCTCCTGTTTGAGAGAACAGTGGATCTGATGGCAGTTAGCTATCAGAGACAGGGAAGGATGTTTACTTATCCACCAAATCTTGGCCAGGAGGCCATTCACATTGCTGCCGGCAAGGTGATCCGCATGGAGGATTGGTTGGTGCCGGCTTTTCGGGAGCTTGGGGCCTGGCTGGCCAAAGGAGTTTCCCTGTGGGAGATTTTTCTTTATTTCAAGGGCAACGAAGAAGGCTCGAAATTCATCAATGCCCCCAGGATGCTACCAATAGCCGTTCCGATAGCCTCACAATTGTTACACGCAACTGGGATAGCTTATGCCATGAAGTATAACAAAGAAAACTCAGCCGTCTTCGGTTTTGTGGGAGATGGAGGAACTTCCGAGGGGGATTTTCATGAAGCTTTGAACTTTGCTGCCGTGTGGAATGCTCCGGTAGTATTCGTGATCCAGAACAATCAATTTGCCATATCCGTTCCCTTGAAAATGCAGACCAAATCAATAAACCTGGCTGTGAAAGGATTGGCCTACGACGTTCCCTCCGTATTAGTTGACGGAAACGATTTCTTTGCAATGCATGATGTGCTAAGCTATGCTAGAAAGCAGGCTTTGGAATCTGGTACTCCATTCCTGATAGAGGCCAGGACTTACCGTCAGGGAGCACATACAACTTCCGATGATCCCACCCGTTACCGTAGCAAGGAAGAGGAGGAAGAATGGGCACTCAAGGATCCAGTACAGAGACTCAAAGGATACTTGGTACGACAGGGTTTATGGAATCCCGGGCAGGAAGATGAACTGATTGCCGGTTTCAAGAAAGCCATTGATGCCGAGTTTGAGAAAGCCGAGAACTTCCGGGAGTATGAACTGGACAGTGTTTTCGACTATATGTATCATGATCTGCCGGACGAACTTAAAAAACAGAAAAATGAATATCAAAACTATCTCAAACTTGCCAAAGGAGGTGTAAAATGAAGGTCATGAATCTCGTTCAAGCGATCAATGATGCCCTTGATCTGAAACTAAGGGAAGATAGAGGAGTACTTGTATATGGTGAGGATGTCGGGGTGGAAGGAGGTGTTTTCCGGGTGACAGAAGGTCTGCAGGTAAAGCATGGAGCGGAGAGAGTCTTTGATAGTCCTCTGGCTGAAAGCGGTATAGTTGGCACTGCCCTGGGTATGGCGATAACAGGGATGAAGCCTGTGGTGGAAATGCAGTTCGATGGCTTTGTCTATCCTGCCATGAACCAGATCCTGTCACACGTTGGCAGATTCAGAAACCGCACCCGGGGAAAGTATTCCGTTCCCATGGTCATACGCATCCCATATGGAGGTGGCATAAACGCTTTGGAGCACCATTCTGAAAGCCCGGAAGCCTATTTTGGTCACACTCCGGGACTTAAGGTGGTGATCCCCTCTACTCCCTACGATGCCAAAGGTTTACTAATAGCCGCTATCGAGGATCCTGATCCCGTGATCTATCTCGAGCCCAAACGCATCTATCGCGCTATCAAACAAGAGGTCCCCGAAGAGAAATTCACCATCCCGATCGGAAAGGCCAAAATCCTGAGTCCCGGTGAGCATATCACTGTAATTGCTTATGGGGCAATGATCCGGGAAGTGCAAAGAGCGATGGTGATGGCCAGGGAAAAAGGAATTCAGGTAGAACTGATAGATTTACGTACCATCTGGCCGATAGATCGGGACACAATTCGTCAGTCTGTGCAAAAAACCGGCAGGGCTTTGATCGTTACCGAGGCTCCCAAGAGTTATGGTCCTGCTGCTGAATTGATCTCATGCATCAACGAGGAAGCTTTCCTCTCCCTGGAAGCACCTCCCACCAGGCTCACTGGTTTCGATACCGTGATTCCTCTGCCCCTGGGTGAGAAATACTATGTTATCACTCCTGATCGAATTCTGGCTGAAATCGAAAAACTCGTGAATTATTAAAGGAGAGAAAGATGCGATTCATGTTCAAATTTCCCGATATCGGAGAAGGTCTGGAAGAAGGCAAAATCATTGAATGGTATGTAGATAAAGGGCAAAACATTAGCTCTGGGGAACCGGTAGTCAAAATGGAAACAGACAAAGTGGTCACGGACATTCCTTCCCCAAAAAGCGGGATTGTGGCAGCCCGGTTCGGAGCTGTGGGAGAGACAGTGCATGTCGGAAATGTTCTGATCGAAATTGACATTGCAAGTATCAGTGGTAATGAAGCCCAGGCAGAGGCTCGAAAAGAGCCAAAGAAAACCGCATCGGAAACCGTTGCAGAAAAAGGTTTTGGTGTTGTTGGCACAATTGAGGTGGCAGGAGACGGGGCCTACCTCCCAGTCTCTGAAGAGGGAACTCTGCCCCAAGAAGAGAAACCGGGATCGCTGCGCAAGGTACTTTCAACACCTGTAGCCCGGGCCATGGCCAAAGAACTCGGGCTCGAGATCAATTCCATCCCTGGCACCGGTCCTGCAGGAAGGGTGACAAAAAAGGATGTTTCCTCCTTCCATGCCAAACGCGCTTATCTGGATGAAACGGTATCCCCGACCTCTGCTCCGGAAAGTCCTCAGATCAGTATCGAAAAAGTCCCCCTGAGCCAAATCCGCAAAACTATTGCCAAGAACATGTTACGGGCTAAACAGAATGCCGCTCACATGACTGTTATGGATGAAGTGGAAGTCAGTGAACTGGTCAAGCTACGCACAATGCTCAAAGGTAAATATCAGGACAAAGGCATCTCCATCAGCTACTTGCCATTTGTCATCAAAGCTCTTACTCTGGCTTTGAAAGAGTATCCTGTTCTCAATGCAGAACTTGATCTGGAAGGTGGCAACATCATCTATAAGCACTATTACAACCTGGGAATTGCCGTCGATACTCCTGAAGGGCTTGTGGTGCCTGTGATTCGCAACGCAGATCGCAAGAGCATTATCGAGCTGGCTCAGGAGCTTGCCAGCATCTCAGAAAAGGCAAAACAGCGTAAACTCAACCTTGAGGATCTCAGGGATGGAACCTTTTCCATCACCAGCTATGGTTCGATTGGTGGATATTATGCCGTCCCAGTGATCAATTATCCCCAAGTGGCAATTTTCGGGATCGGCAAACTGACTGAAAAACCTGTGGTTAAGGATGGACAGATAGTGGTGGGGCACATGCTCCCGATATCAATGTCGGTTGACCACAGAATCGTTGATGGTGGCGAGGTGGCAAGGTTCTTGAACACAGTTCTTGGTTACCTGCAAAACCCGGTAAGTATGCTGGTTCAATAGGAGGAAAGATGAACTATGATCTCATAATAATCGGCTCTGGCCCAGGAGGATACGTTGCCGCCATCCGGGCCGGGCAAACTGGCTTGAAAACCCTGGTCATAGATGAGAAATATATCGGGGGCATGTGTTTGAACTGGGGTTGCATCCCTACCAAGAGTATATTGGAAAGTGCCAGATTGCTAAGGCGGGTGACCAAAGCAGAACGCTTCGGCATTGATGGTATTGAGCCGGAAAAGCTCAGCTTCAATTGGACAAAAGCCAGAACCAAAATGGAGCAGAACGTATCCAAACTTACCAAAGGAATTGAATATCTCTGGAAGAAAAACGGAGTTGAATTCTTGAGAGCCAGAGCAGAACTGCTTTCTCCCACCTCCGTCAAGGCAGATAAGCAAATCCTGGAAGCCCGGCACATAATCATTGCCACTGGCAGCAAACCTGCACCAGTGAGATTTTTCAAGGATTCGGATCTCATCGAGATTGAGCAGTTCTTCATCTCCGAGACGCTTCCTATCAAGCCCCTCATCTATGGCAGAGGAGCGTATGTGGCAGAGCTTGCCCAGTTCTTTTCCATGATCGGCCATCAACCCACTGTACTTTTGGAAGCCAGTCCCATACTACCCCAAGACAATGACTGGTTGAACACTGCCCTTGAAAGGATCCTTAAAAAGGAGAAAATCCCCGTTTTTGTCCAGGACCAGGTTCAGATCGAAGATGGGGCCATCATCCAAAAGGACAGAAAGATCAGTTTTGACAAAGTAATCAATTGTTCCTTAAGGAAAGCTACTCTTCCGCCCCTGGGATTTGATCTTCAGACTGAGGGTGGCTATATCAAGGTGGATGATCATCTGCAGAGTTCTATCCCGTCCATATATGCTATTGGAGATGTGAATGGGAAAAGCTTTTTGGCACACTCTGCATCAGCCCAGGGTTTACATGCCGTGAACCATATCCAGGGAAACAACGATAGCTACGATGACAGCCTTTTGCCCATGAATATCTACACGGAACCTGAAATTGCCATGCTGGGAAAAACAGAAGAACAGCTTACACGCGAAGGAATCGATTTCAAAAGTAGTGAATTCGGCTTGAACGCAAATGGCAAAGCCATAATTGAGGGGGATGTCGAAGGCAGTGTGCGCTTGCTCTATGAAACAAAGTATAATCAGGTGTTAGGTGTACAAATCATCGGCCACCATGCCACTGACATGATTGCAGAAGCTGGAATACTGATGCAACTTGAAGGAACGGTCTTTGATCTTGCCAGGACGATTCATGCCCATCCCACGATCCCGGAAGTATTTATGGAAGCGGGCATACTCGGTGCAAACCATTCCTAAGTTAAGCCTTGGACTGATTAAACAGATCATTTTGCTTGACTGGATATGATTATCTTGGGAGGCTGCGCCAAAGTTTTTTGGGGAGGTTGATTACCATGAAACGGATTTGCTTTGTACTTGTCTTGCTTTTCTGCTCTCTGGGATTGCTTCGATCTCAAGAAACAAGGAAGGTTCGCCTGCAGCTCAAATGGAAGCATCAGTTCCAGTTTGCGGGCTACTATGCTGCGAAAGATCAAGGCTATTACAAATCGGAAGGCCTGGATGTGGAAATCCTGGAAGCTGAGTCTCATAAAACGCCTTTTGATACAGTTTTCGAGGGCAAAGCCGAGTTTGGAACTAGCACCACCGACATCATCCTCGCCCGGGCAAGTGGTTTGAAACCCGTTGTGCTTGCCAATATCTTCCAGCATTCACCCCACATCGTGATATCGTTAAAGGGTTCCGGGATCAAGTATGTCCACGACCTGTCTGACAAGAAGATTGCCGCCGAGCCTGCAGCAGCAGATCTCTATGCCTATCTTCTTTCTGAGGGGCTGACCCTCGATGAACTTCAAGTAGAAGAGCTCGATTTCAATCTCGATAAATTGATCACAGGCCAGGTGGACGCCATCACCGCCTATTCCACAGATCAACCCTTCCCCCTCAAAGAGCTTGGTTATGAACTGAATGTCCTCAGTCCTTCCAGCGGTGGCATAGATTTCTATGGCGATCTGCTTTTCACCAGTGAAAGTATGATTCGATCCGACCCAGATCTGGTAGAAAAGTTTACCCGTGCATCCCTCAAAGGCTGGAGATATGCCCTGCATAACCGGGAGGAAATGGTTCAACTTATTTATAACAAATATAGCCAGAGACACTCCCTCGGGCATCTGCGCTTCGAAGCCGAAGAAACCTATAAACTGGTTCTTCCCAATGTGGTGGAAATCGGCTATATCAATCCCGGTCGCTGGGCTGCTATCCTCGATTCTTACAAACTCCTGAAACGGGTGGATGCCAAGCTTACAATCCAGGGAATGCTCATCCAGGACTACCAAAAAAAACCGATAGTAATCCCCTGGAAACTGATCATCATCTTGTCCGTTGCTTTATTGGCCACAATAATGATTGTAATCTATCTCTGGAAACTGAGCAAAGAACTCCGGCAGGAAATCAAAACCAGGGAAAGAACCCAACTTGAACTCCTCCGCTCGCAGGAACTGATCGAAGCAAAAAATGAATCACTCGTCAAGATCAGCTCTCAAAAGGATAAATTCTTTTCCATCATCGCCCACGACCTTCGCAGTCCCTTCAATGGATTCCTCGGTATTACCCAGTTGCTCCTGGAATGCGGGGATGGCATGAGCACTCAGGAGCATGAATCCTATCTGAAGGATCTGAATAAATCTGCCAGAAACCTATATCGACTCCTCGAAAATCTACTGCAATGGTCAAAGATGGAACGCGGCTTAAGTAAGGCCCAAATGCAAAGTATTGATTTGAGCTCACTCATCCAAGAAGTTAGCAAACTCTTCAAACATAGCGCTACAGAAAAAGAGCTCAGCTTCGAATATAGCCTGCAGGAGGGGCTAATCGCCTGGGCTGATCCCCAAATGGTGGAAACAATCCTTCGAAACCTCATCTCCAACGCACTGAAATACTCGAACCGCGGCGGAGTCATAAAAATATCGGTTCGCAAATCGGATAATGGCCAGATCGTAATCTCCGTGCAAGACCAGGGGATCGGCATTCCCACAGAATTTGTCCACACCCTCTTTGAAATCGACTCACAAAAATACCGAACCGGGACCGAAGGAGAACCCAGCACAGGCCTGGGACTGATCCTCTCCAAAGAATTTGTGGAACTGAACCAGGGACAGCTTTGGGTCGAATCCCGGGAAGGTCATGGAAGCACCTTCTCCTTCACTCTGAACCAAGGATCCTGAACTAATATTGACCGTTGCACATCCCGATTTATCGAAGTACAGACTTCCAAATATACTGGTTGTGAGGCTTATTTTGTAAATCTATTCTCGCCCACCACTCTAAAAGGAGTAGGCTTCGCCCTACAACCCATTATTAAATGGTCTTTTATATTGTGTTCGGTTTGGTTACAAAGCTCTCAAAACCGCAAGTAGTACTTGACCCTCCAGGCAGCTTCCCCCCAGGATCAATCACTCTTGTGTAAAACATGTTTGACAATTTGTAAGGCATAGCATACCTTGTTCCAAGCCTTGGAATTGAATCCCAATCCCCGAGTCTGATTCCAATCCCACAAGGAGTTATATCGTGTTAGCCCAGCAAAAAGAAGCCCTCGCCACCCTGATCAGCAGCATAGTTTTTTTTCTGCTCTTACTGCTGTTACCGGTATTTGTTCATAGCATGATCTCAGAAGCAGTGATGTTGCTACTTCTGTTCTTCATTTCCAGCCTGTGGATCGCCCGCAGGAAATATGGGATCAAGTATTCCAAACTGGATGAGATGGATAGAACCATCCGTCTCCAGGCAGCTATGATTGCCACCCACGCCTTGGGAGCAACAGTGTTCATCTATGCTCTTGCCCTGTATTTGATACATCGCCATAATCTGGCGGTTCCCTGCCATCAGATCCTGCTTTTGGCCATGCATAGCTGGCTGGCTCTCTATGGAGTCTGGTCAGCCTTCATCCTGATCCTTTACAAAAGAGGAGTTTTTCGTGTTTAAGATCACAAACAGGATCCGAAAACTGCGCTTTGAAGCCCAGGAGATGACCCAGGAGCAATTAGCCCAAAAAACAGGAGTAACCCGCCAAACGATCATCGCCCTCGAGGCCGGGAAATATCTGCCCTCCCTGCACCTGGCAATCAGAATCTCCAGAATTTTCGGCAAAACTGTGGAAGAGGTGTTTGTCCTCGAACCCGGTGATGACTGAGAATTAACATAGCCTGACATAGCATAACTGATTCCTGAATACCTGGCACTCTGTTTCATAAACTTCTTGACTAAATGGGTTCTTCCTCGCTTTGTGTAGCGAGGTGTAAATATATAATTTAGCATACATATAGGAGTTACTTATGAAAAGGATAGCCCTCGTCCTCCTCGGATTGATATTGTGTTCAAGTGTTTTTTCTTACATCACCGAAACGGCATCTTTCAAGGATTTTCTGCTATGGGAAGAACCTGCCTGCGAATATGATAAATGGATTTCGCATATCGTTGAAGGCATTGCTTCCGCAAACTACAATCTTTATGCGCCCTACGACCGTCAGACCAATGGTTTTGGCAATTTTCGGGTGGCCTCGACCACTGAGCTTACCGACTGGGGTCTGGTAATCGATGCCTTTCTTATGGGCGAGCTCGATACTGCGCAGACACTGATCGATCTGTATGACTTCCCCTATCAGGTGGTGCATTTCACGGATCTCGATACGGGAAGAACATATTACATGCTCCGTGAAATACCCAGTGATATGTATTATGACGACAATGGCACAGCCGATCCCTATGATGACGAGGTAGGCGGATTTCGTTATGGTTGGGGACTTTATGTTTACAATCCGATGAGTACCCGCCCCTTGATCGTGACGGTTCCTCACCCCACAGACGATTATCCCTCTTCGGCAATCGGGTATGAGGGTTTCACCTATTGGGACGCTAAATTCCTCTTTGTGGCAGGTGCAGGACGTGAGGTGGTCTGGACCAATGTGGGAAGCTATACCAATGCCAAATCCATCAGCGATCCCACCCGCTATGCCAACCATCCTTTCAATGTTGCATACAATAAATCCTGCGATCTGATCCGGACTGAATTCAGCCAGCGTGAACTCTCTGTGCAGATGCATACTTACGATTGGAACCGTCATGTCGGTGCTGCCCACGTACAGATTGCTGCTGGTTATGGCCGTCCCTGCCCCAATCTACCTATCCGGGATCTTTCCGATCTCAAGCTGGATGTCATCAACCAGGGTAGCAATCTGATGATCCCCGCCAATACCTATGGAGTCCATGACGACGTCTATCTGAATGACTTTTACACTGTCTATTACAATACCCATGCTTTCACTTTCGAGGATGGCGATGTTAGCTATCCCGTCAATAATTATGTAACTCTCACCGGAGCGGAAAACAACCGTCAGCAGGTATATTCAGTGTCAGGTATCACAGATTATGATTCATTTGAACCCTTCTTCCATATCGAAATGGACGAACTGCCATATTGCTATGATGAAACCCAAAACAATTTCAAATGGTTCTATGGCTGGGAAGAATCCAGCCAGCGATGGGATTTCTCTGCCCTCTTCAATAATTTCGTAAGCTTTTACAAACGCTGGATCGTCGATCTGGACGGTATCCTTGATCCACTTTTTACCATGAATGACGGATTACCTCCCACCGATCCCAGCAATCTGATCGTTCATAACCAATCCCTGAACTACATCACCCTGCGCTGGCTCCCCAGTTCGGCCTATGATTTCCATTCTTATGAGATCCTCTATGCCACCGAACCGATCGGCCTGGATAACTATCAGATCTTCTCGAGAGACAACAACAACTACCTGGCCTCACAGGCAGCCACCCAGGTGAATGTTACCGGTCTTTCCAACAGCAACACCTATTATTTCCGGATCAGAGCTGTGGATAAAAATGGTAACTACTCAAACCTATCCAACGAGGTTGTGACGATCCCCGCTCCAGCCAATGTAACTGCCTTTAATACATATGGTATGGATAATTCCATCTTATGCACCTGGACGGTTTCCGGCCAAAGCAACAATCAGGGCTTCAAAATCTATCGCAAGCTCGATGATACAGACTTTGAGCTGATCGACAGCTATGCAAGCAACCCGGAACTATCCAATCCCAACAATAGCTATACCATGCAGTATTGGGACAATAACGTTCTCAATGGCGTCACTTACACATATCAGATTTGCGCTGTCAATGGCAATGACCAGGAGTTTATCTATAATGTCCCCTCCTCCACTTCTCCCAGAAGGATACACAGCATCTCGGTAATGAACCAAAGCGAGACCCTGGTCAATACTCTGACCTTTGGAAACAATCC
>JAQUHL010000217.1 GCA_028683635.1 Candidatus Cloacimonadota bacterium | reverse complement strand
AGGGCAATAATCTCTGTGGGATGTGTGTGGATAATCACCTTGTTCCTTGAGAAACCTTGCTGGATGGATAAGTGGCTTACCCACTCGGATGTAGGTCTGGCATCGTTTGGGAAAACAAGCTGTTGTCTTCCTTCCACGGCAATCAGTACCAGATGGGGATGAGCTTGTTTGGCAAGTTCTCTATAGCGTGAACCGCTTTTGGACACCAGATACCATTTGGCGTAAGGAAGAGGTGGCCGGATCGAGTAACGCAGGTTAATGGTGTCTATCTCTTCACTGACGTTGATTGAGATGTTTCCAGCATTTGCTTCTGCCCAATTCTTCCGATAAATGCAAGCCGATATCTCGGCAATTCCCTCGAGCAAAGTCTTGAATTCAGGTGCTTCAAAGTATTTGCTAAAATCCAGCTTATCGTATATGCTCAAGCGAGTTAATCCCCATTACTCCATTTTTCACGGACAATGTTCTCTACAGCCCGGAAGTTTACCTTGCCGCTGCCCATCATGGGGATATCTTCGATGACGTAGAACTGCCTGGGTACGGCTATTGCCGGCAGTTCCTTTTTGAGTTGTTTCAAGATTTTAGGCATGTCAAAATCGCCATTGGCCACTGCTGCCACCACGTCTGCACCCTTGGTGGGATTGGGAACATCCACCACACAGCAGATCACATTTTCAGGAAGAAGACGGCTGAGAGCATCTTCGACCTTGACCAAAGAGACCATCTCGCCACCGACTTTGACAAACCTTTTGAGCCTGCCTTTGTGCCAGAGATAGCCATCGCTATCTATCATACCGATATCACCTGTGTCGTACCAACCATTGTGGATGCGAAGTGAGGTCTCTTCCAGATCTCCCAGGTATCCGGCCATCACCAAATCGCCTTTGACGAGGATTTTGCCCTCCATGCCCGGATCGAGGATCTTATCTGTTCCAATATCGAGGATCCGAAGCTGGACTCCTGGCAGGAGTTTTCCGATGCTACCCAACTTGTTGTGTTTGGGAGTGTTTGCCGAGATGACGGGGCTGGTTTCTGTGGTTCCATAACCTTCATAGAGGATGATGCCATGCTTGCGCATATAGCCATCCACAAGTTTTTCGGGTAGTTTATCAGCTCCGGCAATCGCAAAACGGACGGTTTTGAAGTCTCCAGGTTCAGATTTGTTTAGATACCCATAGAAAAAGGAAGGTGTTGCCGCCATCAAACTTACCTTATACTCCCGTACAAGATTACTTATCTCTCTATAGTCCAAGGGATTGGGGTAGGTTACAAGAGTACATCCACAGAGGATGGGTAGCCAGAAATCCACTGTCAAACCAAAGACATGAAAAAATGGTAACACGGACATGAAGGTATCCTCATGTGAGATATCGATCACCTCAGGTATGCTATTGACGTTGTGAGAGATGTTCTTATGAGTTAGTTGGACTGCTTTGGGTTCTTTCTCGCTTCCGCTGGTAAAAAGGATTACTGAGACGTCATCCATGGATCCGTGGTGCACCACACTCTTCATCAACGATAAGGGCAGCTTGGAAAGAAAAGCGGCTTTGAGCTTGCCCATGGTAGTCACCTGAGCCAGGATGTCCTCGATAAAGATCATGTGGTCGATCGGCTGCAGACCCAGCTTATCCAGGAGTTTCTTGCTGGTGATGATGGTTTTGAAATTGCACTTAGTGCGGGCATACTTCGAGTTTTCGATCGCTCCCGTTGCATAGTTTATCATGACGGGGATCTTTCCATTCATCAAAGTACTGAGAATAGCCAGCATACAACCCATGGAAGTGGGTAGCATGATCCCAATGTATTTCCCTTTGATTTTTGCGACATGCTCTTTCAGGATAAAGGAAGCTATCAGCATCCTGCTATAGGTATAGTCGTTGTTTGTGGCTTTGTCATAAACGGCGATATTCTTGGAATGCCTTTTTGCAGTTTGGATGAAACGAAGATGCAGTTGCATGTAAGCTCCTTTATTTTATGAGATGTAACCAATCCTTGAGCAGGAAGTCAAGCCTGCCGATCAACAGCGAGATACGTGCCATAACAGTGTAACCGAAGGAAGCTCCAAAACTGATCATCAGAAACCATATGCCAACTTTGGAGGGAATTGCCGAAATGCCTTCCTGTTTCTTGCTGAAATAGAAGAAATACACTCCGCAGATTGTCCCAATTATGAGGAGAAGGTTTCCAATCAAGATGGCGATGCTATCAGAGGCAAAGGGATTGATCATTGTGGAGGTGATTTGGGACAGGATGTTGGTTTGCAGGGAACGTACTATACTGATTCCAGCAGTGGTTCCAATCACAAGTGCCAATGGGAAGCGGCTGATCCATTGGATTTTTGGGAAAATCCTCAGTAGCATCAAAACTCCTAAGATCCCCGGAACCAGAAGAATTGCATTGCCCCGAAAATCTGTTATCAGCTTGCTGAAAAGATTGGGGATCAGGATGTTATAGATCATATATACCAGCCAGTATCCAGCGGAAAGACCCACGAATACTTGCTCTGCGAACTTATAAAAAGGATTGTCTTTATATAGAAAACTGAAGATACTGAAGGTAAAAAACACTGCTATCCAGATTCCGAATTGATTCATAAACTGTAGCATAACTTAGCTCCTTACCTTGTTTTGAGATCTGCGTTTTTGCCAGGCTTTGATGTTGCCAATGATGATAAATATCAGAATTGCCAGATGAGCAACAGATTGGGCATCCATGCTAACGGTAGCATCACCCTTCACGGAAAGCATGGCCTCGTATTCCGAGGCAGCCTTGAGTCCTCCCAGAAGTCCGATAAGCTGCTGATTTTTATTCACGTAGGGCAGGAATCCAGGAGCACTGATGGCAGTAGTGCCTCCGGCAGTTTTTACCTTGTACATGTCACTGGCTACCATGATCCAGGCCGTGAGTCCAGGGTCACCTGCTGACAATGATACCACATAGTCTATATCTTGCAGTTTCCTCACATTTTTCAGCATCGGGATCTGGGCGATTGGCGTTTCATTCATATCCTGAGGAAAGACGTTTCGAAAATCCCTGCCCATAGCTTGCAGAGTGACTGTTCCTCCGGCCTTGTAGCCAAGATTCACATAGTCTGTGCCATATTTCTTGTCTGGATGGTGTTTGGCTATCACATTGCTGAATGCCTCATTTGCCATACCCACTCCCTGAGGCCAGAGGGCAATGGCAATCACTTTGTGTCCCCGTCGCCAGGCGTGGTCGATCAAAGCATAAGCCATGGGTTGGAGCTCTGTTATGGTGGATGGGTCGTAGTCAAAGGAAATGATTACCAATGCAGAATCCGGGGCGGTTTCGACCATTTGGAAGGCATTTTTCACCAGGGGTGTGATTTCCGGCTTCAGCCCCAGAGGGAAAATCAGGGGCAGCATGACCACCACAAAAATCGTGATGAATATCAGCCTGCGCTCGAGGATGGATTTCTTAAGGTCATTGCTCATTTATCGCTCCCCAGATATGATCTTTCAATACCGACTATGATTCTGAGGCTGCTTCCGATCACTCCAAGGGCGGAGGATATCAGGATTGCACGCTGTCCGGCGGTATTGGGAAACTCCATGATATAATCTGTAAGGTTGGGAATATGGAAGAAGCGGAGGTTCTCCGGCAGCCAGCCGGTAAGCATCGAACCAAAACTCGTTCTGCCAATAATCACGATCACTGCTGTGATCATCAGCAGGTTGGATTCAAAACTGCGGATAATAAAGGCCCGATAGGCAGCTGAGGCTATAAAAAAGGCCAGCAACGAAAACATGGTTGCCGATAGGGGAATATAGGCATTGTCAAAGATGTAGTCAAAGGGTTTCGCACCAATTAGGGCCTGGATTTTCTCTCCATGCCCCAGGATTCCCTTGGTCTGGAGCGTACCCCAGAGCAGACCCAGGATTACCATCATAAACAGAGATATCATGGCTGCCAGATGATAGATCCAGTTTTCTTCCTTGTTTGCTACCTTATAAGTGTTTACCCGTATCAAGCTGATCTGGC
>JAQUHL010000216.1 GCA_028683635.1 Candidatus Cloacimonadota bacterium | reverse complement strand
CTTTGCCGATGGCTTTGATGTCGTCCGGGATCACATACCAGCGATGTTCCAGATAGGCATGTGCCTTGGCAGCTCTGGCCATATAGATGGAAGCCCTTGGAGATGCACCACACTCGATCAAACCATGCAGCTTGGAGAGCCGGGCATAACGCTCCGGACGGCGGGTGGCCTGAACCAGATGCAAGATATAATCCTTCAGCTTTTCTTCCATATAGCTCTGGTGCATCACTTCCCGCATGGAGGCAATGGCAGAGGCAGAAAGAATCTTATTCACAGGAATGCTGGCTTCGGTGGACATCCTATCCAGAATCAGCTTCTCTTCTTCCAGGGAAGGATATTTGATCTTCAGCTTGAGCATGAATCTATCCACCTGAGCCTCGGGAAGGGGATAGGTTCCTTCCTGCTCAAGCGGGTTCTGGGTGGCCATTACAAAGAAGGGCTGAGGCAAGGGATAGCTGTGGTCTCCGATCGTAACCTGGCGCTCCTGCATTGCTTCCAGGAGGGCGGATTGAACCTTCGAGGGAGCCCGGTTGATCTCGTCGGCCAGAATGAAATTTGCAAAAATGGGGCCCTGCTTGGGATTGAATTCTCCACTTTTCTGGTTGTAGATCATGGTGCCGGTAATATCTGCAGGTAATAGATCCGGGGTAAATTGAATCCTCCTGAATGAAGCATCCATCACCTGGGCAAGAGTGCTGATGATCAAAGTCTTGGCCAGGCCGGGTACCCCCTCAATGAGAACGTGCCCATTGGCAAGTATCCCTATGAGCAGACGCTTGACGATGGCTTCCTGACCCACAATTACTTTGGCAATTTCCGCCTGCACTTCGTCCAGCAGTGCACTGCTTTCGACTACTTTCTGTTCGAGTTCCTCGATTTTCACATTTCCTCCCATCTCAGGATTGTCTTTCGGGGGAGCTGCTCCAGAACAACAATATTGTGATAAACTTCGCTCTGATAGCAAGCTGCAAAGCTGCATCCAGCTTCGTGGGTTCACCAAATCCAACCCCAAGCTTTACGTCAATAAAAAACCTCTTCCTTGCTTGAAAGCGTTAATCACTCCTTAATCTACCCTTAATCAAGCGTTAATTATTAACGCTTGATTAAGGGTAGATTAAGGAGTGATTAACGCCCTCAAGTGAGGGATTTGTCTGTCCATTGATGTCTGATACCGACAAAATCTCATAACCCCAAAACAATAAAAGCTCGATAATGACAGGTATAAACCTATGCTACAGACGGCTATGCCGTGCATGCGTAGCTTTAGCATCATCCGTTTATCCGTGTTCTATAACTGACGGGATGAATCCCGTGTTCCCGGATATTCTTATCCAGCCCCCAAGGGGCTATATCTTTTTTATTACTTCCATTTACAGGGGCTTAGGCTGCGCCACGCACCCTGCCTATGTTATATTGCCCGTTGGGCTTGATTTTGCCACCCCTGATTGTTCCGCTCCACAGATTAGTTCAGTTTGAAAATTTATAATCCTTCTTCTCTTTTTAAATTAGGGATTGACCCTTTTTATAGTATTTGTTTCCATGTTTTCCGTGTATATAGCAGTGGAATCAGCAAACGAAAAATTGCTATAATTGCATATACCACAATAATATCCAGAGATAAGTGTATAACATTTTTCGAATTACCACACTATATATATAAAGGTGATAATTATCTTGACCAGAAATCTGGAGTTTTATCCTGAAACTTAGCCACAGGAGGTATAAGATGAATAAACCCAGAGTACTTCTGCTGTGCCTGCTGCTGATGGCAGGGCTGCTTTCGTCCACTCCGAATCATCTTGATGTAATGACCTATATGAGTGGTGAATTCAACGGATGTGAATTTGGTGAATCAATCGCCAGCCTGGATTTCAATGGGGATGGATACATGGATCTGGTGGTATCCTCAGGAAGTTGGAATCCGGATCTGGTATTTGCAGACCAGAACCGTTGGGGCAAGCTCTATTTCTATTGGGGAGGCCCGGATTTTGATAATGTGGCTGATCTGGTGATCCCGGGAGCATATAATTGGCATATGGGGCAATATGCAAATGTTTTCAATGCCGGAGATGTTAACGGAGATGGAGTAGAAGACCTGATAATGTATCAGCGAACTGAATATTACGACACTCAGGTTGCAATATATTTTGGAAGAACAAATCCCCAGATCACTCCTGATATTTTATTAGTGTATCCGTATTCCGAGGTAGTTGATGGATTGTTATTCATTCCATTAGGTGATGTTAATGGAGATGGGAAAGACGATATATCGCTAACAGTCCACTATTCAGATGGCAACAAGATTGTCGAAATATGGGATGACTGTACTGAAGATCCAGTTCCATTTGCCAGCACCCCCAATGGTCAACGATTAACGCGTTTATGTGGTATTGGTGATATTAATAGTGATGGGTATGATGACTGCATACTTCATATGCCTATCAATCCCATGGGAGAAACTCACGATAGGCTGGTGCTTTATTATGGCAGTCCCACTTTTCCAGTAACAGACAGCCTGGTGATCTGCGAAGACTCCAATACCATTATCAAATCCTGGTCTTGTCCGCTCGGTGATGTCAATGGCGATGGCTATGATGACTTTGTGAGTTGGGGTGCAGTGTATAGTTATTCCCAGCCCATCTGGCTGGGTGGGGAAGACATAATTGCCACCTGGAGTCTCGAACTATCTGGAGATTATAACACCCTTCCCCATTATTTATGTGAGATCGGAACTGGATATCCTTTCATCCATGGCGATCTGAATGGGGATGGGTATCAGGATGTGTTAAGTTTCAAAAGTAATGCGGGATACTATAGTGGTTACACGTTTCTATGGATGGGAGGTGCGAATATGAATGCCTCGATGGATTATCTCCGATTGGGGATGGAAGGGTACAATACCATGAATTACGGTTGGTCAAAAGCAACCGGGGATTTCAATGCAGACGGCTATTGTGACGTGGCAGTCGGAGCTCCCTGGTGTACGCACAACGATCATTCTGAGCAGGGTCGGGTATATATCCTGGCCGGCAGTCCGGATTTGCATGAGACCACCACGGCCAATGAGGACGAGACAATGCCTGCGCCAAACAATGATGACTGGCAGACCGGGATTTATCCCAATCCCCACTCGGCAACAAAGGGCAGCCTTTGTATCCAGTTTCAGGGTGCAGGGTATCAAAAAGCCAGGAACCTGAAGCAGGATATCTATAATCTCCGTGGTCAGAAACTGCATACTGCCCCGGTTCCCGATTCCAGGCTACAGGAAGGAGAATTCAACCTCAGGATAGGTTCCTGGGAAAGAGGAGTATATATACTCCGGGTATCCCAGGATAACAAACCTTTAATCACCAAAAAGTTTACCCTTTATTAGGGGAGGAACCAATGAAAAGTTACAACAAACAAGTATTCCTGATGCTTGCCTTGGCTTTACTGGGCTTGTCGGCTTATGCCGTAACCTATGATCAATATCCACTTGGTGTATATTCTTACCTGTGTACCCAAGCGGATCGAGCCGCGCATGAGAACCTCCTGGATTATTGGTCCTGAATGTTATACCTTTTCGGAGGGGACCTGGCTTTGCCAGTGCTGTTCCAGGATGCCCCAAGCGAGATGTTCTGGAAAACTGATGCGGCAAAGACAGAACCATATATCCGGGAAACTCCCCATTATTTCTCTTATACTGAAAAGCTGGATTACACTCCGGTATTCATTAGAGTCAAGACGCTTCTCGCTGGAGAACTATCCAGAGGGCGGCATTCACTGCACTGGAATGCCAAAGATGAGCAAAACCGGAAAGTGGCTTCCGGAATATATTTCTACAAGCTATCCACTCCCACCGGTCACTACACAGCAAAAATGATGCTAATGAAATAGAGAGACATAAAATGACTTGGAATAAACCTAAGCAAAAGGAGATACAGAAGAAAGGCAAAGTATTGATAACATTGCTGTTCCTGCTGGTTTTTACAGCGATCCTTGCCATTGAAGACTATAGCGATGC
>JAQUHL010000215.1 GCA_028683635.1 Candidatus Cloacimonadota bacterium | reverse complement strand
CGGTACCAGAGGCTTTTTACTTGTGAGAGTATAATAGGCTGCCAGGGAATGGAAGAGGATGGCGGGCTGGGTAAATCTGGTTTCTTTGAGCGCTTCTTCGGGACCCTCTTTCATGATCTGCATCAGGTTTGTATTGTGGGTGGCATCAAAATCTTTCAAAGCTTTAAGGGCAATGGGGCAATTCTGGACATAATCCATTGCCATGCCGATATATTGAGCTCCCTGTCCGGGAAATACGAATGCTGTTTTCATCCTTACCTCGATATCTAATAGCGGGCCAATACTGCGCCCCAGGTGAGCCCTGCTCCAAAGGAGGTGAGCAGCATAATATCTCCGCGCCTGATTTTCTTGTTGCGGATGGCTTCATCGGTTGCCACAGGAACGGTTGCTGAGGAAGTGTTTCCATATTTCTCGATGTTAACGATCACCTTGGAAAGCGGAACCCGCATTTTCTCTGCCAGGCCTTCGATGATCCGCAAGTTTGCCTGATGCGGAATCACCCAGTCAATATCGGTGGTGCTGAGGTTATTGCGCTTCAGCAGTTCATCACAGGCGGCATACATGGATTTGATTGCATATTTGTAAATCCGGTTGCCTTCCATATAGACGGTGTGCAGATTTTCATCCACAGTTTTGTGGGAGGCGGGCATTCTGGAACCTCCGGCTTGTTGGATCAGGTAATCGCCCAGGCTGCCATCGGCATCCGTGAAAGAATCTATAATGCGGGAAATATCGCTGGGCTCTGCCCGGGAAACGATCGCCGCTCCGGCTGCGTCACCGAAAAGGACACAGGTATTGCGGTCCTTCCAGTTTGTTATCCTGGTAAGAATATCCACTCCCAGGACGAGGACGTTCTGGGCGCGGCCGTTTTCCACATACTGTTTGGCTATATCCAGGCAGTAGATAAATCCTGTGCATCCTGCCGAGACGTCAAAGGCCGGGAACCCCTTCATACCAAGCTTTTTTTGGACGATACAGGCAGTGGACGGGAAGGGATGATCTCCGGAGATGGTGGCACAGATGATCATATCAATGTGCTTGTAGCGCACTGAGGAGGCTTCGATGGCTTTAACAGCTGCATTATAGGCCAGGTCGCTGGCTGCTTCATCATCACCCACGATGTGCCTTTCCACCATTCCGGTGCGGGTGCGGATCCATTCATCGCTGGTATCAACGATTTTTTCAAGATCAAAATTGGTAAGAATCTTCTTTGGTGCATAGCTCCCGAAAGAAGATAACTTAGCATTGTAATTCATCATTTCATAACCTCTCAAAATAGTCTTTGGCATGGCTCACAAAGCCGGATTGGGTGATGCGGGCTGCAAAGTTAATTGCATTTTTCATCGCCTTGGCGTTTGATCTGCCATGGGAAACAACGCTGATGCCATTCAATCCCACCAGCAATGCTCCACCATATTCTGTGTGATCGAGTTTCTTCTTCATATATGCATAACCTGGGTAGGACAGGAGCGCTCCGATTTTGGCAACCCAATCCTTGTTGAATTGTTCCTTCAGGATTTCGAATATTGAGATTGCTGCGCCTTCGATTGTTTTGAGCATTACATTTCCCACAAATCCATCGCAGACTACCACATCGGTAATCCCTTTAAGTACGTCCTTGCCTTCGATGTTTCCTGTGAAATTGAGGCCTGGATCTGCGGCTAACAGCTTGTGCGCCACCTTGGTGATCGAATTTCCCTTGGCGCTCTCTTCGCCTATATTCAGCAAGCTGATCCTGGGCTTCTTTGCTCCCCAGAAAAACTCAAAATACAGCCTGCCGAGATGGGCAAATTGCACCAGGTGTTCTGCCGAGCAATCAACATTGGCTCCCACGTCCAAAATCACCTCAGGATGCTTTTGAGTGGGGAAGCTCACTGCAATGGCGGGACGCTGAACTCCCTTTATCCTTCCATATATAAGCAGAGATGCAGCCATCACTGCTCCGGTATTTCCAGCACTGACTGCTGCATCTGCAAGACCTTGTTTGTGGAGTTCAATCGTTTTTACCAGCGAAGAATCGCTTTTGCTGCGGATCGATGAGGATGCTGCATCCTCCATGGATATCCTGCCGGGCGCATGGACGATCCCGATCCGCTTCTCATTAAAGAAAAATTTCTGGAGCTCGGTTCTGATCCTGGGCTCATCACCCACCAGAATCACGCTCTCGCAGAGATCTTCCTTGATGGCATGAACTGCGCCTTCAATCTCCGGAAATGGTGCATTATCACTTCCGAAAGCATCGACGGCTATGCGCACATTATTCCTTTATTTCGAGGATCTGCTTGCCGTCGTAGGTTCCGCACTTGGCACAAATGTGATGCGGACGCTTGGGTTCGCCACATTTCGAACAGGTCGAAAAACTCGGCATCTGAAGGCTATCGTGAGTTCTGCGTTTGTCACGACGTGCCTTTGAAGTCTTCTTTTTTGGGACTGCCATTTTTATACTCCTATTATCTATTCATGGTAACAACGTAAATGTACAACATACAATTGATTGGATCACGATGACAAGGTCTGGCTGCTGCTAAGCTCAGGAAACTTGATCCCCTATCCGGACAAGACATTTAACTCCCGCTTTTTGTCAATAAAAATTGTGGGAGGGGGAGGGCGAAAGCAACAGACAGGTCTATTTGCCGGTAGCTGTGCACAAATAGTCAGGTTTTGGGGTTGTAGGGCTTTAGGGCTTTAGAGTTGTAAAGATATCGCGTTGTGACGTCAGACTCACCAGCACGCAGTGCTCTCACCAGCCGAAGGCTCTCACATACGCAGTATCTCACAGCGCAGCTCTCACAGCGCAGTTCTCACTTTTTCCACTTGACAGGAATCTCAAACCCTCAAACATTGTTAAAATCGCATTTAGATCACCCCAATGGAGAGGATATATGAAGAAGAGCCTGCTTGTGATTATTTGTCTGCTACTGCTCGTTTGCGCCGTGCATGGAGCCCGCAAAGCCCTCGTGATCGGCAATGCCAGATATGGCGACAGCCCTTTGCGAAATCCCGTAAACGACGCCAATCTGATCGCCACTACCCTGCGCGAACTGGAATTTGAGGTCCAGCTGCTCACCGATGCCGACCTGCAACAGATGGAAAGCGCCCTCAGCCGTTTTATCACTGCCCTCTCTCCCAAGGACGAAGCGCTGTTCTACTACAGCGGTCACGGGGCCAACTACAACGGAGACAACTATCTGATCCCCCTGGGCTGGTCATTCACAGATGAAACGGAGCTCAGATACAAGGCCTTCAACAGCAATCTGGCCCTGGAGCGCCTCCAGAAAGCCCGCCTCAGCATCATGATCCTGGATGCCTGCCGGGATAATCCTTACAGGGGAGCCCGTTCCGGTTCCAAAGGCCTGGCCACTATGCAAGGTAAATCCGGCAGCCAATATGTGATCTACAGCACCGAGCAGGGCAAAACCGCTGCCGATGGAAGCGGTACCAACAGTCCCTTCACCGAAAGCCTCGTCAAACACATGAAGTCGCCAGACCGGGTGGAAGACGTGATGAAGAAGGTGGTTATCGAACTCAAGACCAAGACCAACGATAAACAGGTCCCCTGGTCGGGAGGCACACTGGTTGAAGACTTCTATTTTGCCAAAGCCCTGCCCGGCACGGAGATGCGCGTCACGCCCAGAACCCAGGGCCTGGAAAAGCTCACAGGTGACCTGAGGATCACTAGTGATCTGGAACTGGAGCTATTTGTGGCTAAAAAGTCGATCGGGACGCTCAAACCAGGCTATGCATTCAACCTTCCGGATCAGAATGTGGGCGACCTGATCCTGGAATTCTGCTTCGAAAACGCCAAATACAGCCTCAAGACCAGCATCTACGACAACCGCGTCACCAACCTGGAAATCAATTCCAAGACCCTCAGCCAGATCAGAAATGAAGCCTTCCAGACCACCGTCAAATCCAATCCCGACGGGGCAGAGATAAGCTTCAAGGACTATCCCACTTTCAAAGGCCACACCCCCTTTGTGATCTATGACGTCTTCCCCGCCAGCT
>JAQUHL010000214.1 GCA_028683635.1 Candidatus Cloacimonadota bacterium | reverse complement strand
TACCATCTTCGATCATTTCCGGGATTCCTCCGGCGCGGGTGCCAATCACAGCTTTTCCCAATGAGAGGGCATCCAGCATGGAGGTGCCCAGCCCTTCCTTCCTGGAGCTTAAAACGAAGATATCAAAGGCTTTGAGGAAAGTGCCAATCTCGCTGTGGAACCCGGCAAAGGTGAAGCGATCGGAGAGCTTGAGAAGAGAGGCAAATTCCTTCATCCTATCCAGAAGCTTGCCATCGCCTACCGCCATGAACCAGAGGCGGGGATTTTCTTTCAGAGCCCGGGCTGCAGCTTCCAGGAAGTTTGGATAGTCCTTGTGACCTGCAAAGGCGGCGACTGTGCCGACCAGGATGGCGTCCCCGGGAATTTGCCAGTGGCTGCGGAACCCGGGATCGGGGGATACTTTCTCAAAGCGCATAAGATCGATTCCGCTGTGGATTACACTGATCTGGCCATCGGGAAGGCCATCGCTGAGCAGGACTTGCCGGATGTTGTCCGAGATGGCAATGATGCGATCCAGCCAGTCGTTTTTGTATTTGTAAGCAGACAGAGGATTCTTTTGGATGGAAAAATCCACTCTCCGGGAGGCTACCAGGATCAGCTCGCGGTAGAAGAGCTTTGCCCAAAGCCCTTGGCTAAGAGCATGACCGCTATGCAGATGCAAAATGCGAAAGCCATGGCGTTTGGCATAGAGGCCCAGCTTGAGCCCTGATGCAAAATCCCACTCACCACGATAGCGGATCGGGTGGTGCGGGAGCTTTCTTTCCAGCAGACGGCTTTCCATTTTGGAGTGGGGAGGGCAGATGAATTCGGTTTGGAAGCCCTGCCTGTGCATGGCTTCAAAGATGTATAAGGCCTGTTGTTGCCCACCTCTCCAGCCCTTTTCGGTATCGACGTGCAAGACCCTGATTTGCCGGGTGAGATCGGGTTCCTGTTCCTCCCTGCCTTGTTTTTTCCAGAGCAGGTAATACTTGTACCACAAGCCCCAGGAGGAGTTCTTGCAGAGCAAAAAACCCTTCCAGCCATCCAGAAAGCCCAGCTTGAGAAAATACATGGTGAAAAACTTGGCCAGAGAGTGGTTGATTGCCAGTTTGGGAGAACTGAGCCTTCCCTGTGCCTTTTCAGCACCCAGGGCGGCATAGAGGCGCATCTTTTCAAAGTGGGACTTCAGGGTGGGATAGGTGTGGTGATACATGATGCCCATCAGGGTGCGGCGGTCCTGGACAGTGCGAACCGATTCGTGGACAAGGGCTTCGTTGAAATTGCCGAAGCGTTTGTTAAAGATCCTTAAAGGGGCATCTTTCTGCCAGCCGCAGAAGAAGATGGGTTTGCCGAGGTAGAAGGAACGGCGCTTAATGCGCCAGGCTTTTTTCCTGAAATCCCTGCTTGCGAGGGCTCTGATTTCTTTTTGCAGAGCAGGAGATAGCTCTTCATCAGCATCGATGGATAGAATCCATTCATTTTGAGCGAGGCTGACAGCTTTCTTCTTGGCTTTGCCAAAGCCTTCCCACTCGATCTGATGCACCTTGCAACCCAGCTCTTCGCAAATCCGGATCGTATCATCCGTGGAACCGGTATCACAGACCACGATCTCATCCACCCAGGCAATGGAAGCCAGGCATCGGGGGAGATTGGCGGCTTCGTTTTTTACGATCAGGACAGCAGAAAGCTTTACCATCTATACTTTTAGCTCCAACCAGGGTTTGAGGATGTCGGGAAGATCGATCCCTCCTTCCTGGTTCTGGTAAGTTTCAATCAGGGCAATCATCAGGCGGGGGGTGGCTACTCCCGAGCCATTGAGGGTATGCACAAAGCGGAGCTTGCCATCTTTATCCCGGAAGCGGATATTAGCACGGCGAGCCTGGAAATCCTCGAAATTACTCACCGAGGATACTTCCAGATATTTTCCGCTGCCGGGAGCCCATACTTCGAGATCATAAGTCTTCGCTGAAGCGAAGCTCAAATCTCCGGTGCAGAGCTCAATCACCCTGTAGTGCAATCCAAAGGCTTTGAGGATGTCCTCGGCATCGGATACCATTTCTTGAAGCACAGCATAGGATTCATCGGGATGGACGAAGCGCACCATTTCCACTTTATTGAACTGGTGCACTCGCTGCAAGCCGCGGGTGTCCTTGCCATAGGAACCGCTTTCTCTTCTGAAACAGGGGGAATAGGCCACATACTTGATGGGTAGCTCCTTCTCCGGAAGGACTTCATCGGCATGGAGATTCGTAACTGAAACTTCGGCAGTGGGGATCAGCCACAGATCGTCCTCATCGATGTGGTACATGTCGTTTTCCAGCTTGGGAAGCTGGCCGGTGCCGGTCATGGTTTTCATGTTCACAATATAAGGAGTGGCAACTTCCTGATAGCCATGCTTTTGGATGTGGTATTCGAGCATAAAACTGATGATGGCACGCTCCAATTTTGCGCCCCAAGCCGTATAGACTGGAAAGCCGCTACCGCTGATTTTGGCTCCCCGCTGGAAATCCAGAAAGCGGTTTGAAGTTGCCAGCTCGAGCTGATCCTTCAATGGGAAGCTATAACTGGGAGGGCTGAGATAACGGCGCAGTTCCCGGTTGAAACTTTCGTCGTTACCAACCGGAACCTCAGCCTGAGGAAGATTGGGGACAGTGAGCAATGTGGCTTCCAAAAGGGTGTTCAGATTGCCCAGTTCGGAGGATAGGGTCTTGATGTTTTCAGCCACGATGCTCATTTCGGCAAGTAATTCGGAAGCATCTTCCCGGTTGCGTTTTTTCTGGGCAATTTCCTGGGAAACCTGATTTTGCCGGGCCTTGGAAGTATCGAATTCAAACTGGAGCTTGCGGCGCTTTTCATCCAGTTCGAGCAGGGCATCGATATCGGTTTTTTCGTTTTTATTGGCCACTGCAGCCCTATAAAGCTCCGGGTTTTGTCTTAGTTGTTTAAGATCTATCATTTGGGGTTCCTTGCCTTTATTAGTTCATTGGCAGTCAGGAGCATGGGCAGGTATTGCTCCAAAGTGAGGGAAGCACCGCCTATCAATGCACCATCGATATCTTCCTGCTCAAGTAGTTTGCGGATGTTATCCGGTTTTGCACTTCCGCCATAAAGAATATGCAAATCCGAGGCGATGGCTGCACCATAGCGCTGAGCGAGCCAGGTACGGATCAGAGTATGAACTTCCTGGGCCTGCTCCGGGGTAGCAGTTCGGCCAGTGCCAATTGCCCAGACCGGCTCATAGGCGATGATGACGGACTGGGGATCAGAGATCGTGATCGTCTCAAAACAACCTTTAAGCTGAGTCAGTATTACTTGGGCAGTCTTGTGCGCATCCCGTTCGGCCAGGGTCTCTCCCACACAAACAATGGGAGTAATCCCGGATGAGGCAAGTTTTATCTGGCGGGAGAGGACGGTCTGATCCGTCTCGCCATGATATTGCCTTCTTTCGGAATGACCAATGATGCAATAGGGGATTCCCAGAGAGGCTAACATCGGGGCAGATACTTCTCCTGTATAAGCTCCATCACTATTGAAACTTACATTCTGGGCAGCCACTTGCGCTGCGCTACCCTTCAGGGCTTCAAGAGCTAAACCAAGAAAAGGATAGGGCGGAGCGACAATTGCTTTAACGCCAGCGGAGAGATCCCTGATCCCCTCAGCCAAGCCTTTGCAAAAAAGGAGGGTTGACTCTGCATCCTTATTCATCTTCCAGTTCCCTGCCATAATGATGTTACGCATTTTCACCTCGAAAATATAGTTTTTTCTGCATAATATGAAACACAGGGCTTTCGTCAAGGGATTTGTGTGGAGTGGTTGAGGTTGATTTCCAGGGCTGCTATATCTCATGCCCTTTGGAGTAAGGGGGGGGTAGAGAAAAGTATTGACAAAAAGCAAAGTTACTTCGTGCTTGAGAAAGACATTTTTGAAAGAAGGTATTATGACAGCACAGGATAGCAGCCCTTTCATCAGGAAAGAGATATCTGATAGCGAGGCATACCAGTTCAACCGGATCCGCTTTTTCCTCAATGGCGA
>JAQUHL010000213.1 GCA_028683635.1 Candidatus Cloacimonadota bacterium | reverse complement strand
TACCGTTTTCATAATTAAAGTTGTCCGGGCCTCCCAGACCGTTTGTTCCACCTCCCAAGCCGGTAGCGATATAGTGGGTGCGGAAATAGCCGGCAGTGAGTTTACGCATCGGGCTGGCATTGGGATGAGCATGCTGGTTGCCTGCCCAGCCATCGGAAGAAAACCACACGCCTTTGGGAGCTTCAATCGTTCCCCTATCCAGGAAATCCATCAGGGCATAGGAGAGGGTATCTGCTTTAGCGCCCTGGCTTCCGGTATTGGCATAGACAAAGAGGGCCTTGTATTGATCAGGGAAAGTATAGGCAGGGTATTCTTCCCAATCGTAGATGTCGTAGTCAATATCCAGCTCTGTGAGAAGGTTTTCATAGATGGGAAGCTCGTTTCTCTGATAATCCTGGGTGCCGCTGTAAGCGATCAGTACCTGGGTATCCTGAGTGGGCAGGATATTGAAACTATAAGTTTCATCAGGAGCGTTGGCAGGAAGGGTAGCACTGTTTTCCAGGGCATCGGTGGCAGAGAAGTAATAACGGATGGTGGCTCCCTGAGGAAGACCAGATAGCTCGAAGCTATAGATATTTCCTTCGTTGGCAGTGGCTTCCAGGCTCTGCCAGCCTGTTCCGTAGTCATAGTGCAAGGTTTTGTTCTGGAGGGTGGACATATCCAGGATGGTGGCTCTTAGCTGGATATCCTGGTTGAAAGTATTGCCGATCTGCCGGTGCGTAATCACCGGAGGCTGGGTGTCCTCCCCGCTATAGAAACGAATGGCAAGGTTATCGTGCAGGAGGTTGCCGGCCGGTTCAACGCCTATGTAATTGTTGTTGACCACGATCTCCCGCAGATAGCAGAGGCCGACATTGGCAGCTGAATTCTGAAGGGCAACCGTGGCGGATGCACCATTGTTGTGCGGAGCAACGGAACCGGATTGACCGGTAGCAACAGTGTGATACTGCATCTTCAGCTCACCGTTTTCATAGAAAATTACCTGGAACTTGAGCTGAGGGCTTCCTCCCGTTCCGGCATGGTAACGCAGGTTGTGCCATTGTACCACGGTATAACGATTGGGAGTCTCCCCAAAGGTCTGGAAATAGACGTCCCCAATTCCCTGATCGGCATGAAGATCATCCCAATAGACGGCAATGAGGGCAGGCATCTGGTTGTATCCCGGGATGGGATACATATAGTTAAATATATTGCCGTCATTGTCCCAGCCATTGGAAGGGTAATCTGTGTACCAGGTATTGTCTGCCAGGAGGATTTCCCCGTTGATGTCCACATAGGCGGTGGAATACTGGGTTCCATAGAAATTGAAATCAAAGCCCAGTGGAATGGGTTCGCTGAAGTTATCATCTCCACCCCAGGAATCAACGCCATACATGATACTCGAAGTCCCCGTCTGGCTGATGTCTATCCAGTCAAACCCGGGACCCAGGGGGCTGTTGCTGTCTATGAAGCGATAGCCAAAAGCATCGGGGCCTCCGGAAATAACCCTCAGAACTACACTGAAATCGGAGGCAAGAATATCGTTCGCTGGGTTGTCATCCTGGTTCAGAAGGTTGAAGGTGATCGTGTAATCCCCCACATCCGTGATGGTGAGAGGATTGACGAAGGGGATCGCCATAGTTGCTCCGGGCTGAAGGTCACCGGTCAGGATGGTTTGATCCGTGCTTACTAAAGTTCCGGAGCTATCCTCAAGCTGGTAGCTGAGTTCGATCTGGTTGTTGTAAGATGCTGCTCCGTTATTGAGAATAGTCACTTGTGGATAAAAGGACATCCCCAGAAACTCGTTGAACCTGGGAGAGATAACGGACTGGATGGCAAGATCGATTACGGGAGGAGGGCTAACGACCACAGATACATCATCCGTGGCATCCTGACCGCTGATGCCGTCGTGCAATGTAAAGCCCAGCACCTGAGTGCCATTATAGTCCGGAGCAGAGAAGCTTACGTTCAGGCCCGTGATCTGGACATCGATATTCGCCTGGGGAGCAACGCTCAGGCTGGCATTCTGCAGGTCTGTACAAACTACAAAGGGTGTGAAATCGACAACCAGGCTCTCTCCCTGAATGAAAGTGAATTCGTCCGGGAGGTTCAGTTCTGCATTCACGACCAGGGGCTGTCCAACCAGCACATCATCGACGATGATTCCATAAGTCTCACATTCCCAATAGAAAGCCAGATAGATGCTCTGCCCGGCAAACTGGTCTAAACTGAGGTTCACCTGCTGGTAGGTGGTGCTGATGTTCTGAATATGAGCCACTTGATTCGTGAAATTGGAGGGGGAAGCACCCGTTGTGGAAGCATAGACCTTCAGGGACTCGGTTCCATACCAGCTACGAGTATAGAATTTGAGGGAATCGCCGGCGCTGATACTCAGCTGGGGAGTGATCAGCCAGTCGGCATTTTCGTTTGGGAAATAGTTATCCACAAAGGCAAACCGGCTGCCGCTGTGGGCATAAGTGGCGTTGCCGTGGTTTCTCCAGGTCATCCCATCCCCGTCGTCCACGAAGCTCCAGCCGGTGGGAAGGGTGGTAATGCCTTCAAAATCTTCATCTATATGCCATTGGGCACAGAGCCATCCTGCCATGAGTAGCAGGAACGATGCAAAAATCAGTTTTTTCATCTTTAACCTCTTTTTTATACAAAGGTGAGTTTCGGGGTATCGATTTGGATGAACCACTCGCAGGTGCCACAAACTTCCCCGCCCAGAGTCCGGTTCTCTCCCCAATAGACAGTTACCAGCCCATCGGTTTTATGTTTGTAGGAGAGGTCGATGTTTTCGAGGCGGATGTTATCATTTGTGCCCATACACACGAGGGCTACTTTTCTACCATCGGCTCCTCCAGCATCGATTGCCTGTTCGATCAGATCGAGGTTATCATCTGCAGAGAAGCTGACTATTTCGTTGTCTTTGAGTTTGATCTTGGGGTTTGATACTTTATTGCCGAAGATATAGGCCACATCAGCAGAAATGGTTCCATTCAGGCTGTTAGCCTTGGGTACGATCAGGATTTCACCCCCCGGGAAGTTGATCACGGGGCTGTGATAATCACTGCTGCCGAAGGAGCCGCACTCTGCCCAGATTCTTTGAATCTCAAAATGCAGGGCACTGCCGTTGTTGCTGAGCACCAGATTCTGATGCTGGGCAAAATCATGGCAGAGATTTACCGTCTTGCTGCAAAGCTCCGAATAATCAATATCCAGAGCTTTCCAAAACTGGAGTTCACTCTCGATTGCCATGTTCGAAAGAGTATCATTGAGCAGACCTGGCATGACGGCAACCCGGATGTTCTTATCCTGGATGATCTTGCGGCTTTTATCGAAATGGCGCAGGCGCAGGCGTTGCTTTTCAGGATCTTTGAGCTCCAGATAGCGGGATTCTCCATTGAGGTTGAGATACAGGTTTTGAGTCTTGAGAAGCTTGTTAAAATGCTCATAATCAGCATTGAAGGCTGCCAGGGAATACTCTTCATATTTGGCTCTGAGAATATCCATGTCCTGGTAGATGACTGTGCAGTGGACCTTCATTCTTCCCGCTTCTATGATGATTTTCTCCACCAGCGGAAGGTTATATTTCCCGGTGACGACCATCAATTGCTCCCGGGGCTTGAGTTTGAGCGCATCCTTGAGGATTTTGGCCGCAATATCGGAAAGCTTGAGATGATATTCGCCCTCGAGAATGTTTTTGATCACTCCCCGTCCGTTAATTAGATCCTCTCCCAAATGCTCTCCCAGGGCAAAATCCAGCACATAGTTCTTGGCGGAGGCATGATAATAGACCTCTTTGCCATTATCTGCCATGCTGTCGTCAACCTCGATCAGGCCTTCCTCGCAGAGCTTGGTAAGATTGTAGTGAATCTTCTGCTTGCTCACCGAAAAAAGGGTGGATAGCTGCTGACAGGTGGCAGAACCACGGATCAGTTCTTTTAGCATTCCGTATTTGAGTGAATTTCCCAATTCCTTGATCTGGGAATGCTTGGAGATAAGCTGTAAGTTTTTTATCATATTTTTTCCTTG
>JAQUHL010000212.1 GCA_028683635.1 Candidatus Cloacimonadota bacterium | reverse complement strand
TATATTGACCAATGGGGTTTTGTTCTGCAAAAAGCTCTGTAGCAAGCTTGGAACCCAGCACCACCACATTATTGTTATGGTTGATATCCAGATCGTTCAAAAAACGTCCCTGGCTCACAGACCATTCCTCCACATCCAGAAGATCGGGCATCACGCCAAAGGCATCAGCTGTATATACAATATCTCCCTGGCGGATGCTTTGCCAGTTCAGCGAAATGGTGGGATTCACGGCTTTGGCCTCAGGAAGCTGAGCACGAAGGTAGCGGATCTCGTTGAGGGTAAAATATGCCAGGTTCCAATCCCGGCGATCGCCAGCCCAGTTCTTTTCCACCTCGATTTTGTTCAGCCCTCCCCGTTCCTGCATCCAGGCCAGCGTGGCGGTATTCATCCCGCCCACAATAGCCAGGACGACGATGATGGACATCACACCCAGGATAATGCCAATAATGGTGACCACGCTTCGGATCTTTCTGGTGAGAATATCTTTGAGTCCGATGGAAATGGATTCTTTAATCGAGATCGCCATCGTGAATCAATCCATCCCTTATCCGGATAATGCGGTTTGCCCTCGTTGCCACTGCCAGATCGTGGGTGACGATGATGACGGTGTTTCCCTGTTTATGCAGAGTATCAAAAATTTCCAGGATATCACCTCCGGATTGAGAATCCAGATTTCCTGTGGGTTCATCGGCAAGAAGGATGGAGGGTTGGTTGACTATCGCTCTGGCGATTGCCACCCTCTGCCTTTGGCCTCCTGAAAGTTCAGTCGGCTTGTGCTTGATCCTGTCTCCCAGGCCCACGTTTTGCAATACTTCCAGAGCTTTGGAAGTTCTGGTCTTCTGTTTAATGCCAGAATACATCAATGGTAGTTCGACGTTTTTGAGGATGTTCAGGTGGGGGAGAAGGTTAAAGGATTGAAACACAAAACCGATCTTCCGATTGCGAATGCCGGCAAGTGAGGATTTGTGCAGTTTGCTTACCAATTGTCCATCCAGGTAGTATTCCCCGTCGCTGGGGCTATCCAGACAGCCAATGATATGCATCAATGTGCTTTTTCCACTGCCTGAGGGTCCCATGATTGCCACAAACTCACCCGCCAGGATCTGGACATCGATCCCGCAGAGGGCACGAACCTTGACCTTACCCATCGGGTAATCCTTGATCAGGTTCCTTGTTCTAATTATTGGCTCCAAAATCTCAATCCTTTTCCTGAAAGCTGGCACTCTGGCTTTCTTGAGTACATTCACTTTCTCTGTTTCGATATCGTGTTTTCATTGAAATGACATAGTTTAAACCTTTAGGGATGGAGCACCGCCCCATACTCCATAAGAATCATATCAGTTCAATAAAATCCGTGTCATCCGAACAATCCGCGTTCCATAACAGACGGGATGAATCCCATGTTACGGACAGGCAACAGCTTATGTTGCAGACGAACTGACGTCCGTGCCTGTGAGTAATGTCATTTCAAGTTAAAACCTGTATGACTACAGCCACCCTCAAAAAACACCAACCAAGTATAGCCCATTTTCTGTCCTAAAGCCTGGTGTCAACCAAAAAAAGGCAATCCTGCAGCAAAGCCTTTGGGAAAGCAAAAAACAAGGGGTGGATGCAAACACCCGCCCCTTGCTTTGGATACCTTATATTCTTAGAAACCGAGATTGGGCCTGCCGGAAAAATCAGGCTTCAGTGCTGGGTTTTTCTTCAAATCTTCAAGCACGGTCTTGATCGCCATATCTAACTGCGGATCCTTGCTTGCAGCATAATCCTGGGGTAGAATATCCACCTCAATATCGGGATCTGTGCCATAGTTTTCCACTCCCCAGCCAACGTCCTTGAACCAGAAGGAAAACTCCGGTTGGGTGGTGATAGTTCCATCCACCAGCCAATGCCTTGGCCAGATGCCGATTACACCTCCCCAGGTGCGTTTCCCCACCAGCTTACCCAACTTCATCAGTTTGAAGGCGTGGGAGAAGATATCTCCATCCGAACCTGCATGTTCGTTGGTGAGGCAAACCAGGGCTCCGGCAGGTGCTTCGGAGGGATAGGGTTCATAGCCGAACCAGCGAGTCTTATCATAACCAATCCTTTTGCGGGCCAGCTTTTCCAAGATCAGTTGAGAAACCGAGCCACCTCCGTTATAGCGAACATCCACGACCAGGGCTTCGTGATCGAGCTCGGTGAGGAAGTAGCGGTGGAATTCCACAAGCCCCTCAGATCCCATATCCGGAATATGGATATAGCCGGCCTTGCCGTGGGATTTTTCGTGGACATATCTGCGGTTGGCCTCCACCCAGTCCCGATAACGGGCACTGAATTCCTGGCTCATGGTATTCACTGTAATGGTGCGAGTGTCTTTACCCTTGGAATCGCAGACGGTTAGCTGGACTGGCTGCCCGGCATAGTTCACGAGGGTACGTTCGGGAGTCTGTCCGGCACTGAGTTTTATCCCGTTGATGGCGAGCAACACCGAGCCCTCCGGGACATTCAGACCCGGATTCATTAAGGGCGAGCGGTTTTTGCCCAGCCATTGATCGCCTTTGATGATTTTGCCTATCTTCCATTGTTGCTTTTTGGCATCGAAGATCCAATCCACTCCCAGGGATCCAATTCTGTATATGGGAGGAGACTTGTAATCACCACCAAATTCATAGCAGTGTGAGGTTCCCAGTTCTCCCTGCATTTCCCAGATGAGATCTGAAAATTCCGCTCTGCTACCAATTCTTTCCACCAATGGATAATATCGTTTGAAGATCTTCTCCCAGTCAATCCCACTCATATCTTCTGTCCAAAAATGATACTTCTGTAAGCGCCAGGCCTCCCGGAACATCTGCCTCCACTCGGAGAGGGGGTCAATTTCCGTCTTGATCCGGCTCATATCAATCCAGCCGGTATTCCTTCCGGCTTGAGTCTCTTTGGGAAGTTCCGCTTTGGGATCGCGTTTGGCAGAGAGGATGCGCAGTTGTTTGTTGATCAGAACAATCAGCGCGGATGAATCCAGGTTAAACACATATCCGGATACTCCTGATAAGAAGAGCTGCTCTTCCATCTTTTCCAGATCAAAGGTATAGATATCTGCTTTGGCCTCATTGCGGGCTTCTCTGGGAGCCGAGGGATCAAATTTGTAATAGAAGATCTTGCCGGTTGTGGCATACAAGCCGCCCATGACATCGGCAGCCACCGGGAATTCCACAATTCTATCCGTTATCCCCTCGAAATCGATCTTTATAGGTTTGATTTGCTTGGCGTCCGCATCGTCTTTCTTCTCACCGGGTTTGGGTTCGTCGGCAGGCTTGGGCTCGAGAGCTTTGGGCTCGGGCAGGAAGGGGGAGCGGATATCTTCCCTTAGGGTTATCAGATATGGTTTGGTCGTTTTGTGGAAGGTGATGTCATATTGAAGCTCATCGTGCAGTGGATTGAAGGTGCGTTCGGACATGATATACAGGTACTTACCTTCCGGATCGAAGCAGGCTTCAGTATCGTTTTTCACGGGGATGGAAACAGTGTGGATATCTTTCTTTTCCAACCCAAAGATTCTTACTTCCGTGCTTAGGCGGTTGCTGCTGCTTACATATGCAAGCCACCGGCTGTCCGCAGACCAGTTATAGCTGCGGATCATCCCGAATTTGTTCTGATCGATGCTGATAAGCTCCGAAGATTCCAGATTCAGGATCATAAGTTCATTGCGATGGTTAGCAAAGGCGATCCACTTACCGCAGGGAGATACCTCCAGTGAATAGGGTCTGCCAAAATCATGCTGGTCAAAGACTTTTACTTCCTGAACCTCATTTGTGCTTACGAAATCCTTCCTCAGAGAGTGGATTTCAAAGTGTTCCTTATCTCCTTCATCGGATACCAGAACAATGCCCTGCTCCCTGGGCAGGTAGGTGGCGAGGCGATAGTGGACGTCGTGTTTTTTGCCATATTGCTGGATGCTTCCTTCCCAGGCTCCTCCGGCAAAAGCTTTACCTCGAACAACCATACTTATATATCCGGCATCTGGACTTAAGGCAAAGTCTTCCAGATATTTGGA
>JAQUHL010000211.1 GCA_028683635.1 Candidatus Cloacimonadota bacterium | reverse complement strand
CACCGGTGGGGAAATATTTGCCCACCATGCCAATGATACGGGCTTTCACACCAGTGATCTCCGGAGGGATTTCGATGAAGTTCGGCCTGCCAAACAGACCGGTTTTGATGTCGTTTTTCCAGGTGAGCCGAAACAGATTGAGCGGCTCGATATCCCATAAACCTATGGGTTGAAGCCTGGTCTTGATCTCAGATGGGACGGTATCCGGGTGCATAAGCTGACGGAAAGTGGGCATTATAATATTGCGCTCTTTGCAGCGTTTGGCGTTTTTAAGAGCAATTTCAGAGTTAATCTTGTTTATGAGTTTTGGCATCAGATGAATCCTTTGATGGTACTAAGGGGGTTTTGCACTTTGGAGGCGAAGATCATGGCAGCGATGACGAAGGGTTTGAACCCTGCTTCCTGGTAGGTGTGGAGACGATAACGATCGAATACTGAACCTGCCACTTCACCCTGGGCACAGGATACGCCGCTGATGTCTGCGGGAAGGCAATGTTCATAAAGAGCATTGCCATTCCTGGTGAGGCGCATCATATCTTCCGTGCATTCCCAATCTTTGTGGCGGGCATTTTCGGCAAGGCAGTGCTGCTCCAGATCTTTGAGTCCGATTGTATTTTTAGCTTTCAGGAGCTTGGTTCGTTCCTGCATTACCGCCATGGGTGCCCAGGACTTGGGGTAAACCACGTCAGCCATGGCAAAGGCTTCCTTCATATCGTGAACGATGCTGAAGCTGCCTCCGCTTTCCTGGGCAAAGGTCTTGGCCCGGCTGATTGTTTCTGGTAGCAGATCATATGAATCGGGATAGGCAAGGCATACTTCCATGCCAAGGCGGGTCATCAAATTGATCACGCCCTGGGGCACAGAAAGAGGCTTGCCATAGCTGGGGGAATAAGCCCAGCTCATTGCCAGCTTCTTGCCCTTGAGAGCTTCCCAGGAACCAAAATAGTCCTTGAGCTTGAGAAGATCGGAAAGAGACTGGGTGGGATGATCAAGATCACACTGCAGGTTCACGATGGCCGGTCTCTGGGCCAGCACAGCTTCCCGATAGCCATCGGTGACGGCGTTCGCCACTTCCAGCATATAGGTGTGCCCTTCTCCGGGATACATATCGTCCCGGATGCCAATTACTTCTGTAAGGAAAGAGATCATGTTCGCGGTTTCCCGCACAGTTTCACCGTGGGCGATCTGGGATTTGATTTCATCGAGTTCTGAAAGTCCCAGGCCGAGGGCATTGACTGCAGATGCAAAGCTGAAGCGGGTGCGGGTGGAATTGTCCCTGAAAATGGAGATTGCCAAGCCGGAATCAAAGATTTTGAAGGGCTTTCTCAACCTATGCAGGCATTGCAGGCTCTCGGCAATCAGCATCACGCTTTTCAGAGTATCAAAATCCTGTTCCCAGGTCAGCAGGAAATCCTTGCCAAAGGTATCCGGTTTCAGGCTTTCCAACTCAGATAGCAATTTCTTCAGTTTCAAGGCAGTATCCATATCCTGCTCCTAATAGCTTACCTTGACGTTTACATTTTTGAATCTGGACGGGGCAATGCCATGGGAAAGCAACATCGCCTGGCCAGGTTCTCCCTTCCCGCATTGGAAGGTGCCGTGGTATTCCCATTCCTCTTCCCCACAAATGCGATCACAGGCATTCCAGAACTCCGGAGTAATGCCAAAATAGGTGGGTTCTTTGACGATACCTTTGATCTCTCCGTTTTCGATTTTGTAACCGATCTGGGTAGTGAACTGGAAGTTATTGCGATTGTCGTCTATTGACCAGGTTTTGGTGAAATCGAGCAGGTAGCCGTGTTCCGTCTCGGCAATCAGATTCTTCAGGCTTCCCTTGCCGGGAGCGATGCACAGATTCGTCATGCGAACCAAGGGGAAATCATCTGCAAAGGAGGCTTTCATGTTTGAGCTCGGTTCCAGGCCCAGCATATCTGCTATGTGGCGGGAGGTCTGTTGATCTTTCAGGATACCGTTTTTGATGATATCCACTCTTTTACCGGGGATTCCCTCATCATCCAGGGGGTGATGTCCCATGCCCCGGGGATCGGAACTATCACTATAGATGGTGAGGATATCCGAACCATACTGGAAATTGCCAAGCATGGAAGGCTTCACAAAGGTCTTGCCCGCATAGGAAATCTCCATGCCAAAGATCCGGTCTGCTTCGGTGGCGTGACCCACTGATTCGTGGAGCTGGAGGGCCAGATGTCCATTGCCGATGATGATATCCGCTTTGTCTTCAGCAATCGTGGGAGCGCTCAACAGGTCAGTGGCTTCCTTCATGATCCGATCGACGTTTTCTTCAAAGCCCTTTTGATAAAAGAGCTCAAATCCACCTCGTCCGGCACTCATATCCCCTGGCCAGGTGCGGTTTTGAACCTGGGTTCCATCCGAGGCCAGAACGTCCATGGAAGGATTGGTATTGTAAAAGACGGTGTGGGCATAGCTGCCTTCACTATTGATGTAATACTTTTCCTGGCGCATAAACATGCCCAGTACATAGGAATAAACGATCTTATCCTGGGGTTTGATCCGCTCTGCCAGCTTGCCGAGATAGGCGAGCTTTTCATCTTTGTCCATGGTAAAGGGATCGATCTGTGGTTTGTGGATATATTCTGCCTGGACGGCGGGCATGGCTTTGAAACGCACTGGGCTCAAGGAAAACCTGGATCCGGCTTCAGCATTGTTGATTGCTGTTTTGACCAATTGGTCGATATTGGCTTCACTTAAGATTCGGGAGCCGGCAAAGCCCCAGACTCCATTGATCAATACTCTGATCCCAATTGCATGGGAATCCAGAGACGTTCCATACTGTCTTAAGAAACCGTTTTGATAAAAGATCCATTCATTATCGGTTTTAGTGATGCGGACGTCGGCAAATTGCACCTTGGGGAGGTTCAATCTGTTTATAATTTTTTTGATAGAAGCTTCCATGATATACCTTCTTAGATTGTCCTGGTGGAGGAAGTGATGTTAAAATCTTTGACCAAAGCATGAGGAGCCTTTACCGCTTCGATCCCAAAATCCTCATAATTGCCAGAGAAGGGAATCGTGTATGCCCGATCTTCCAGGGCAACGACGCTTCTGAAAATCCGCTCGATCCGTTCCGTGAAACGAAGGTTATTTACGACCTTGGTGATCTTCCCATCTTCGATCAGGAAGGTGCCATCCCTGGTGAGCCCAGTGAGCGATGTTTCCTTGGCATTGATGAAATTCATATAGTGCAGGCTGGAGATGAAAAGCCCTTTTTGCACTGAGGAAATCAGCTCATCAAGAGGCTTATCCCCTTCCTTCAAAACAAGGCAGCTTCCGTCATTACCGTTTTTGGGGAGCCCCGTTTTGTGGTGATAGTAAGTGTCACACATGAAGCTTTGGAACTTCCCATCTTTGATCAGGGGAAGTGGATTGTAAATATGACCCTCTCCATTGTATTCCAGGTTGATGACATCAGGATCGGAAGGATCATCCACAAGGTTCAGGAAGGTGGGAAAGATCTGTTCTCCGATCTTACCCTCGAAGAAGCTGTTCTTTTGATCCACCGCTCTGGCACTCATTCCAAAGCTCAGATACTGAAGAAACTCTGCCACACAGCGGGGAGCCAGGACGACGTCGTATTGCCCGGGTTCAATATCAATAATCTCTCCCAGACCGAACTTGGCTTTTTGGATCAGGCGGGAAGTGAAATCTTCAAGCTCAAACTTGGAAAAGTCTTCTCCACCAAAGGTCTCGAGCACCGTTACCTGGGTTTGGTTGTGCACTGCCTTCACTTCCAGATAGATGGGTGAGGCGAAGTAAGTTTTATCCAGTTTATTGCTATTGATCAGGCGGGATTTCTCATAGTTACAGATGAAGGTGCCATAGATTTCATAGCCATAGGGCTTCACAGCCTCGGCCAGGTGGGCAAGGATCTGGGTCTTTTTGGATAGGGACAGGGCTTCGATATTGCTCTGTTTGGGGAGCTCCAAACATTTGCTGAGATCGGTTTCCAGATCCACGAAGTCCGGATCCTCCGGCAGGGAATCTATCAAGCCAAG
>JAQUHL010000210.1 GCA_028683635.1 Candidatus Cloacimonadota bacterium | reverse complement strand
TTTTTTGCAACCCTCACAGGCAGCTTCGATGGCTTTGGGAAGCAGGGCTTTGATCTTCTCAGCATTATCTTTGGCAGCGGTATCTGTATCCTCAAAGTGCTCATCTGCATAGGTAAGAGCAGCCTTGAGATTGGGCTCGATGTTTTTGTCCTTGAGCTGTTCCAGGGCAAACTTCAGGAGCTTACGGTGAGAATTGACCGCCAGACGCATTCCAAAGCCATACTCGGCATTGTCTTCGAAGAGTGAATTCGCCCAAGCCGGTCCCTTTCCATCTTTGTTTTTGGTATAAGGAATCGTGGGGAAGGTCCCGCCCCAGATCGAGGAACAGCCCGTGGCATTGGCAATGATCATTCTATCGCCAAAAAGCTGGGTCAGCAGCTTGATATAAGGAGTTTCTCCGCATCCTGCACAGGCTCCCGAGAATTCAAGCAAGGGCTGTTTGAACTGGCTGCCCTTGACGGTGCTTTCCTTGAAGCTGGCAAGTACGTCGTAGGGAAGAGATTCGAAGAATTCATAGTTTTCCTGTTCTCCAAAAGAGCGTTCTTCCTCGATTGGCTTCATCACCAGAGCGGCTTTGGGACATTCATTCACGCATACCCGGCAGGCCTGGCAATCATCGATATAGACCTGGATCTTGTATTGATAGCCTTCAGCACCTGTTGCTTTGAGGGTTTTAAAGCTATGAGGAGCTTTGGCAAGATCGTCATTCTTTACTAATTTGGAACGAATTGCCGCATGCGGGCAAACGAAAGAACACTGGTTGCACTGGATGCAATTTTCCGGAATCCAATGTGGCACAAAGGGAGCAACTCTGCGTTTCTCAAGCTTGGCTGTCCCGCTGGGGACATAACCATCCAGAGGCATTTCCGAGACCTTGATGCCGTCGCCTTTTTCCCTCATGATCGGCTCAATCACGCTCCTGGTGAAGTGATCTGCATCATCGGGTACCAGCTTTTTCATGGCCATGCAATTTTCCGGCAGACTGGAGGGGACATCCACCTGTTTGAGGGCTTCAGCAACCCGATCCACAGCATTGAGATTCATCTGCACTATCTCTTCACCTTTTCTGCCATAGGTTTTACGCAGGGAATCCTTGATGAAGCCCATTGCTTCACTTTCGGGCAGTATGCCGGATATCAGGAAGAAGGCAGTCTGCATAACGCTGTTTACCCTTCCGCCCAAACCCACTGCATTGGCAATCTCGAGCCCATTGATTGTATAGAATTTGATCTTCTTTTTGATGATGGTTTCCTGCATATTACGGGTGAGTTTTTTGAAGGCTTCTTCACGCTTCCAGTTTGAATTCAGTAGAAACACTCCGCCTTCTTTGATGCTTTCCAGGATATCGAATCTGCCGATGAAAGCCTGGTTGTGACAGGCCACAAAATCCTCATTACTCACCAGATACTGGGAGTGGATCGGTTTCTTGCCAAAGCGGAGGTGGCTACGGGTGGTTCCACCGCTCTTTTTGCTATCATACTGAAAATAACCCTGAGCATAGAGATCTGTGTGGTCTCCAATAATTTTAATGCTGTTTTTATTGGCCCCAACGGTTCCGTCCGAACCCAGACCCCAGAATTTGCAACTGATGGTCCCTTCGGGAACAGTGTCAATTTCTTCCAATACGGGAATGGAGAGGTGGCTGAGATCGTCGTTTATCCCGATGGTAAAACCATGGAATCCTTTGGCAGCCAAATGCTTGTAAACTGCAAAGACCATTGAGGGGGTGAATTCCTTCGAAGATAGGCCATAGCGACCACCGATCACAAAGATATCCTTGTGATCCTTAAGAGCGGTAACCACATCAAGATACAGAGGTTCGCCAAGCGATCCCGGTTCTTTGGTGCGGTCCAGAACTGCTATGTTCTTCACGCTTTTGGGAAGGGCTTCCAGGAAATGTTGAACCGAGAATGGGCGGTAGATTCTCACTTTAACGAGACCGAGCTTCATTCCTCTTTTCTCGTTCAGATAGTCTATCGTTTCCTCGATGGTTTCACATCCGGAACCCATGGCAACTACCACAGATTCAGCTTCCGGATGACCCACATAATCAAATAGTTTATAGTTTCTGCCGATCTTTTCTCCCACAAGATCCATCACTTCCTGAATCTTTTGGGGAGCAGCTGCATAGTGAAGATTGGAAGTTTCACGCCCCTGGAAATATACATCCGGGGCATGCTGACCTACTTTTACCATTGGATTATCCGGATTGAGAGCTCTTCTGCGGAAAGCTTCGATAGCTTCCCCGTCGTCAAGCTCGGCCATGGTTTCATAATCCACCACTTCGATCTTCTGAAGTTCATGCGAGGTGCGGAAACCATCGAAGAACAGCAGGCAGGGAATGGAAGTTTTCATAGTGGCAATCTGAGCCACAATCCCCAGATCCATTACTTCCTGAACGCTATTGCAAGCCAACAGGGCAAAACCAGTATTGCGTGCACTCATCACATCCGAGTGATCGCCAAAAATTGAAAGAGACTGTGCTGCCAGAGAGCGGGCAGTTACATAAAACACGCAGGGAAGCATTTCGCCTGCAATTTTGTGCATATTGGGAAGCATCAGCATCAAGCCTTGCGAAGCTGTGAAAGTAGTGGTCAAAGCACCAGCGGAAAGGGATCCATGCACCGCACCGGCAGCACCGGCTTCAGATTGCATTTCGATGACATCCACCGTGGTACCGTTGATATTCTTCTTTCCTGCAGACGCCCAGGCATCGGAAAGCTCGCCCATCGTGGAAGATGGAGTAATCGGATAGATGGCGGCAACTTCATTGAATGCATAGCTCACATGAGCTGCTGCAGTGTTACCATCCATTGTGGCTTTTTTCTGTTTAGCCATTTCTATATCTCCTTATATGGCATAATTTTAAAGTTCATAGATCCGGAAAGAATCCTGGATCAAAGACAAAGGTACACTCGCATACCATTCTTTAGGAAGATAGTTTTGTGTCAATAACTTTCATAGATCCACAGTAGCGGATAAACAACCAAAAATTCAACTTTAATAGACCATTGAATAATGGATTGTAGGGCGTAGCCCTACTCCTTTTAGGGTGGTGGGCAGGAATAGATTTACAAAAATAAACCTCACAACCAGCATATTTGGAGGTCTGTATTTCGATAAATCGGGATGTGCAACGGTCTTATAAATTGCTTGACATCCAGTGGCTGAATGGAACGTTGGACTCGGATCTTTAGTTGTGGATCAAAGGAGCTCAGATGAGACATATCTGTTTATTAATGATTTTACTGACGGCATTTAGCCTGCTTGGTGCAAGCGACGGATCTTTGGCCATTGACGAATCCTCCTGCCAGGTAATGCTCAATGCTGCCGTAAACTACATGGATTCCATCTTTATGGATCGTCTTGTAGCATTGCAACTTGTGGCAAACACTCCCGAAGCCAAAAAGGGTGATTGGCCTGGTATAAAGGAATATTTTTACTCCCTTTTGATGGTGCATCCTGCTTCATATTTCTATGCTCAGCGAAATGGCAATTATTACACTGTGGAAAAGGATTTTACCAATCTCACCATGAAAGACCGTGAATTTTTCAGCACTCTCATGGAGGGAGATCCAGTTCGCGGATTCCCTGTTTACAGCAGAGGAACCGGGAAAAAATCCGTTGTCGTCGCAGCTCCGATTATTTCCAACAACTATGCTGTGGGAGCTCTTGGTGCCGATATTTATCTCGATGAACTGCACAATCGCCTGAACCGGGAATTCGATCTACCCGAGGGCTATACCTGGTTCGTCATCAACCAGGAAGGTAATACTATGCTGGATAAAGAAACGGAATATATCTTCATGAATACACTCACGCAAGGAAGCCCATCTCTGATCTCCGGCATAAAAACCATGCTCAAAAGCCAATCCGGAAAGATGCAATACGAGATCGGAGGCGTGGTACGTAATGCCTATTACAAAAAGTTCCCCTCCATGAACTGGTGGATGATCCTGGCCAAGAAGGTTGAAAACGGCATCGAAGCCCCTCCCCAATTGAACATCTCTCTCAAATCCTTTATCCCTGAGCTTCAGGACGGACTAAAC
>JAQUHL010000209.1 GCA_028683635.1 Candidatus Cloacimonadota bacterium | reverse complement strand
CCACAGCGTGAAGCTAAAAGCCAGGAGGATGAGAGCTGCGATCACGGCAGCCAGCCTTTCCCGCTTCAGTTTTTCTTCCCGGGAGAGCTTGCCGATCATCTGGATATTGGTTCTGTCCTCCGCTTTTTTCAGGATCAGGCTGATCTTTTGGTGCACGTCAGGTTGGTCCCAATCGAGCTTGCCTGCAATAAACAGGCCGATCAACTCATCCAGCGGATAGGTCATAAATTCATATACTTTCTGGCAGTTATCGCCATAGGGCTCAGGTTTGCCTTCCTGCATCGCCGTCTCGAAGGTTTCCAGCCAGCCCTGAGGTGCATAGCGCAGATATTCTTCATAACCATAACGCTTGAGGAACACAGGATTTTGGGTTCTGCCATAGCCGCTTTCCACCATCACTTTCAGCCGGATTTTTCTCGCTTCCTCGCTATCATAGAAGCGGATGTATTCCCAGGCGGCCTCCCGCACCCTTTGGGGATCGCGTTCACCCACTCCTGCATTGTTGCTGATTCCTGCTCCCGAAAAGATCCCCATCATCCGGCAATTGATCTCGCTGCCACCCCTGCCTGAGGGTCCTACCGGGCTGGGGGCAAAACCATAGAGATTGGGATCATATCTGCCACCCATGTTCTGCTGGGAAAGATAATCCATGCGCATCCCGATTTTGCCATCACTCCAGAGGTAGCCCCAATCGCCCTCTCTTTGCACATACCCGCGTTGCACGTTGCCTCTGGCGTCCTTCCAGGCTTTGGTGGCCAGTTTCAGATAATATTCCATGGCCACAAGTCCCGCCTCGGAGGCAAAGGAAGCTCGCCATTGCCCGGACTCTGGATCATAAGTAACGGCATCCCCACCCGCAGCCCAGAGATAGGGCAGCCAGTCATAAGCGGCCTGAGGCCCGATCGCCAGCACCGTTCCATAGGTTCCGGCTGCGGGATCGGTAAGCTTTGCGGCATGGGCCATGAACTCATCCCAATTCCGGGGAGCCTGGTTGGGATTGAGCCCCACTTTCTTGAACAGGTCTTTGCGATAGATCAAGACCCTCACCAAAGTCTCATAGGGCAAAGCCCAGGTACGCTCTTCCGTCTCGCCTTTTTTCTTGCGACGGATCACTTGCCACACGGGTTTTTCCACCCGCAGCGCCAGGCTTTCCTTGCTTTCCCTGGCCAGAAACCCGTCCAGGGGATAAAGCAGATTGTTTTGGATGTAAGTATCGCTTTGGCGGAAGTTTACATAGAGAATATCCGGAGCCACACCTCCGGCAATCGCCAGCAGGGGTCCGGAATCCAGGTCCATGCCTTCTATCCTGATCCCGGAGAAGGTTCTCAGTTCAATCTCAGGAAATCTCTCTCTAAAGGCTGCCACCACGGCTGCATTGGCTTTGTTGTAGGCATCAGTCTTCCGCGAATCCGGAAGTTCAAATACCTTGAGGATTACGGGAGTGCGGTTGGCTTGCAGTCCGTACCAGCAGCACAGGAAAACCAGAATAAGGATAAACTTCCAATCAGCAATTAGTTTCATCTTGGTTTACAAGGGCGAAAAAACTTCCTTCCCTGTCAAGCCGAAATCCGTGAAAATCGAAGGTTCCAAAAGGATGGAAAGCGATCAGAGGAGCTTTGCTTAAAATGAGTACATGCTAAGCTCGTGTTTGAGAGCGCATGCTGATGCTTATGTTTAGAAAGACCATTGAATAATGGGTTGTAGGGCGAAGCCCCACTCCTTTGAGGGTGGTGGGCGAAAATGATTTACAAAAACAAGCCTCACAACCAGCATATATGGAAGTCTTTATTCCGATAAATCGGGATGTGCAACGGTCTTTACCCTTTTAGAACTCACGGGAGCACAACAAAGCAATTCTCATATCGTTGTCAAGAAGCTTTTTTTGTAGTCATTTGACGAACTGACAGACAGGAATACTCCTATGCTATCCCGGATAAACCACTCTCCAACAACTGGATCCGCAAAGGGAATCCCGTTTCCCACTATGAAAAACATAATTACGACGGGGCATGGGGCGGAACTCCATGTATTGGGTAGTGACTATGTCATTTTAAACCAATTACGATATCAGATCCTTTTGATCAGAACCACTCTCCATTCCCGGCCGTGCAGACTGATAGTATCCCACGTAGCAGCTTTTTTGGTTTCGTTTTTGGTTCCGGAGGCCCAGAAGCTGTATTCGCCCTCACCGGTTGGCTCGGCAGCAATCTTTTTGCCCAGGGTGGTCAGGGATTCAAAATTCTTATATAACTCGTCGGTGAAGAGGTTCAGACCCAGTTCCTCTTCATCCTGGTTCAGGACCATCAACCCATCGGGCTGCATCGCCCAAAGCTCATAATCATCCAGCACCTGATGCTTGGTAAGGATCTGATTGGCCAGTTTCTGGGGATTGAGGGTGATGATATAGGCCCCTGCAAATCTCTTTTCGGCATTGAGGATCGGATGCGCAATCACCACTGTCATAAATCCTTCCACGGCTTTGAAGGCTTTGCTGAAAACCGGTCTGGGATCATTTTTCAGGGCAATGATATGATCCTGGGCACTGATATCGCTTCCTTCAGCAGAGCGGAACTTCTCGGGGCTCAGATATTTGAGGATTCCCATACTATCGATGTAACAACTTGTGAGGATATCGGAACTGCTTTGTAATCCCAGATCCAAAAAGGCCCGGATCTCTTCCTCGGTATTGAGTTTTCCAGCGTGGCTTGTTAAAAGCTCCACCATCGAAGTATCAAGATTTTCCAGGCTGGTCTGCAAATCCAGGGCCAGATCCTTTACCTGCGGACCCTTGGCGGCCCGGTTGCAGGCTATGATAAACAAACAGCTCAGGCAACAAATAATAACTAATGCCTTGATTCCAGTTTTCATGTCTTTCTCCTTATCAGCATATATTCTAAGTACTTGGTAGCTTTCCACTGGCAAAAAGGCAGATAACGCCATCAGGAACACTACCCATCATGCCACCAGCTTTGCACCAAACTTTTTTCCGTCAAGTATTATTTGCCTGCTCCGCTACTTCCATGCTCCTGCCAGGTTTTGTTTGACGGAATTGCACCCGGAAAACTTCCTGCCACAAAGGTCATCAGTATTTATAAGGTGGAAGATTAATGCATAAGTTTATCTTACTCGTTACTCTGTGGTTATCCATCCCGGGCTGCCAATTTCTGAGCGCTGAACCCGGATCATTCTACACGGAAAACAAAGGCGGCATTATGTTTCAAGTTGATCCCCGTATAGAGCTTCTGGCTGTGGTTCAATACCTTAGTGGCAGCAACCTGGTATGTAGCGATGAAACCGGGTATTCCATGGCGATTGACCAATGGTTTGCGGGGCACAGGGAACATCCCCTCATCCCACTCTGGCAGAAACTGGAAAAACGCGGCTTCACCTATGATGCTCCAGTGGCCTATTTTCTACAGTTTGAGTCCATAGCCTTCCGGGACAAACAAAACAAATTTCCAAGTTATTATGGAAGAATCTTGACTGACCGGATGGAGAAGGTTATCCGCAAGCAAGCTGAAGAAAGGGAACTGCTCGAAAGCCTCAGAGACTTTGCCAGCCAAAGCCGGTTCGAAGAGTTTATGAGCAGCCAGGCTGATTACTACCAGGAGCAGATCAAGGCCACTGCCGCTCTTTTACCGGATAAGGACATTAGCGGGACAATCACAACCTGGTTTGGAAGCGCGCAGAATTCGTTCAACTTCATTGTTACTCCCCTCTATGTCACGAATGGTTATGGCCCCTGCCTGCAAAACGCAGAGGGCGGACTGGATCTCTACTGCATCAGCGCCGGACAAACTGATGGATTAAGCCTGCTGACGTTATTGGTGCACGAATTTTCCCACAGCTACATAAATCCCCTGGTGGAAGAACACTATCAGCGCTTGAAAAAAGCCAGAAAATTATATAAACCGATCAGGAAACAGATGGTAGCTCAGGCATATACAGACTGGTGGGTAACCCTGGTTGAGCACTACGTAAGGGCTGCTACCATCAGGATCTATGCCCGGCTAATGGATCAAAGCGAGGTATCGGCAAAGCTCTCCGGAGA
>JAQUHL010000208.1 GCA_028683635.1 Candidatus Cloacimonadota bacterium | reverse complement strand
TGGCAGGAACACTGTTCGCCACAGTTGTGGGTGATGAGTTTTTTGAAAGGATAAATACCACTGAAAGCGAGGTCGAAGCTCTGGGCGTGATCAAGGACTTTCTGCCAAGAATCAGTGATCTGGAAGATTACCGGATGGTGCAAAACGTCTGGCTCAAGCTCGATGCCAAGGCTTGCCATGATTTTTTCCAGAAGCTCTTTGCTGATAACCCCCAATCCGCCATGCACCACTATCTTTGGGCAAGAGCGCTGAGTGATAATACCCAAAGCCTTTTAGAAGGCCGGATCATGGTGGTGAAATATCCCGATTTCAGCTGGGGTTACCGTCTGGTCGTGGCTGCCTATGTGCAAGGTCTGTTCAATGATATGCCCGATTACGTGATAGACCGGGAATTGCTGGATAGGGATTTTGAACGGGACAAGGCCATTCTGCTTGAGGCATACACCCGTTTTCCAGATGAGGAATATTACAGCTACGCTGCTTACAAGGTGTATATGCACCAGAAAAACTATCCGGATGCGGAGAAAATCCTGCTGATCGATTATGAGGAACTGCCAGCCTGGCTGAGCGATTCCGAAATTTATGAATTCACCAGCTCCTCCAAACGTTCGGCAGCCTGGAAAAAGCTCCTTCCTCTCTTTCTTGACGGTGCCGTGAAAAGCGGAGAACTCGAGAGCAGTAATTACCAAGTTGCTTACCACGTTAGTTATCTCGCATTGCTGGCCGATACGGAACTTTGGGAAGATATGAGAAGCTACTTGGACGGACATCCCGAGATCAAAGATATTCCCTACCTGGACGATATTTTACTCAAACTCTATGCAGCCACCCAAGATGCGGATTCTGCCGTTGCCACTGCCCAAAAGATCCTGAAGGCAAGGCCGGAACGCTACCTGCTGCTGAAAAACGATCCCAACCTGGCATTCATTGCCACTCACCCCATCTGGAAAAGTGAACTTGCCCGCGCAGATAGCTTATACCAAAGCCAGGCTGCGGAGCGCAAGGCAAAAATCCTGGGTGAAATTGTGGAAAAACCCGCCTATATGTGGGAATTGAGCAATGCTGAAGGCGATACCATCCGGTTGGTCGATCAAAAAGGTAAGATCGTGATCCTGGATTTTTGGGCCACCTGGTGCGGACCCTGCCGTTCAGCAATGCCCGTCCTTGATAAATGGACGAAAGAAGAAAAACCGGAGGGCGTGGAAGTGTTTTCGATAAACGTCTGGGAACGCGATCCCAGCAAAGCCAAAGCCTACATGGAAGAACAGGGCTTTGCCATGACCCTGCTCCATGGCGATGATAGCCTTTCCCAGGACTATGGCTTCGACGGCATCCCTTTCATCTGCGTGATCGACCAGGAAGGAAAGATCAGGTTTGAAGAATCCGGCTATAGCCCCGATCTGGGCGAAAAACTGAGTGTCTGGGTGGAAGCTCTCAGCAGGTAGGCAACAGGAATCCATCACTTTAGTTCAAGCCATCAGCACCCTACAGGATAGCCGGGTGCCGATGGTTGAATTTCAGGTGCTTTTATGGTATTTCTGATCTATGTCTGAAGACCGTTGCACATCCCGATTTATCGAAATACAGACTTCCAAATATGCTGGTTGTGAGGCTTATTTTGTAAGTCTATTCCCGCCCACCACCCTAAAAGGAGTAGGGCTTCGCCCTACAACCCATTATTCAATGGTCTTGTCTGGTATATCCGAGGTTCAAATCAGTAAGAAACTTATACAACATTCATCTAATACAGCATCCGCCTTCAACCAGGATGGTCACAGTTTAGAAATAGACTTTGAAACCTACGGCATGTGTCGTTTCGGATACATAGTATGGGGGCTTTTTTCCTTGGGCAATTTCATAGTAGATGAAGTTTTTCCCTTCCTTCTGGGCACCGGGAAACATTTCACGCAACACGACGCTGTTTACCAAGAGATATCTGAAATCCATCCCCAAGGTATATGTATTTAGAATATTATCCTTGCTGGTATTCGGGGACGGTTCAAAGATATGATGATAGTCCAGTTTGTAATGAAAAATGAAGATTGGATGAAAAGCTATCTCATATTCCAGATCGCTAATAATCCGTTTGCCTTGATTACCGCCATTATCACTTTTACTACGGCCAAGATAGGAGGCATTTATCACGGCAGGTCCATTACCTCTTGGGTATTTTAAATCGAACTTGAATTGATCGGCAATCAGGTCTGTTCCTGGTATCGGACAGTAGATTGATGCATTTCCTGAAGTATGATTGAAGCTAAGATTTTCATTATAGAATTTTTGAGTCTCGAAGAGGCAACCACCTTTGAACCTGAGCCTATATACTACGTCAAACATCACATACCTGAGTTGGGCATCCAGAGTCAAAGCATTGTCAGTAGATATATTTGTGCTGTCTCTATAGTTTAACACGCCTTTCGATTTTAGTTCTAACATACCAGTCAGAAAGGCATTTTCATTGTAGTTACTGGATTTCAACAGTAAAGCAATTTTGTAATCGACATCAATTGCTGATTGGTTCTCATTGTATCTCTTGATAGATAGATCTTGGAGATCGGGGGACAAGGTTACGAATTCTTTGATTTTCTCGGCAATGGTAATCGCTTGTGCACCAGAACACATTACCAGGACTATCAGGATTATAATTATGGTTTTCATGATGTGCTCTTTGTTTTGATAAACCAGTCTTTGAACATAGACTCATAAGTAGTATCACTTGAAATTCCTGGATGGCTTTCGATAAGTGTGAGGTTTTCTATTTTTAATACCTTCGCTGCCTGATGCGCTAAATTATCTGAGATAAAATCCACACATCCCGATTGAATAGATACCTTTACTTTTTCATTTTTCTTGGAAATCCACTCTTGTGAAGTCAAGCTATCTTTGAAGACTTTGTTAAGTACATTGCAGTACTTTTCCCATAATGGATCATAATTATTGTTACACACGGTTTTCTCCTTTGTTATGTGTTCCACCCGATCCTTCGTCGGGTTAGTGTGTTATCGGATAGCCAGGTTCGATTCCTTGATTGTAGTTAAGAGCCTGGTGGTTTGGTTTTGAAGTTTGTGGGGTTTCCTGAACAGCGAGCTGTTCATACACCAGTTCTGGCTCTTCACTCTGGAACATAGTGATGATGATCACAATGGTAAGAACGATAAGGGCGAGAACGACTGGGGCGAGGATGAGGATTGTCTTAATTTTCATACTTAACCTCCTTTTGGCAGTAGAATATGGATCCAATGACGCTTCTGTAGATGACCTGAACAGAAAGCACCATGACGTTACTTCTTTTAAGGAACATTTCAATGAGGGTATCGACAGCCAGCTCCGCAGCCAATGGACTATAGCCATTGCCGGTAAATATCTTGCTTTGCATAAATCCTCCTCATTTGCTTTTTTATCAGCATAGAGATCCATCTATATATATAGTGTGGGGTTTGGAAAATAGTTATCCACTTATCTCTGGATATGATTGTGGTATATGCAAATATAGCATTTTTTCGTTTGAAGATTTTTGGGCAAAATGGGTGTATAATGACGATGAAGGGAGGGGTACTAATACAATATTCAAGACCGTTGCACATCCCGATTAATCGAAAAACAGACTTCCAAATATGCTGGTTGTGAGGCTTAGCTCTGTAAATCTATTCCCGCCCACCACCCTAAAAGGAGTAGGGCTCCGCCCTACAACCTGTTATTCAATGGTCTTTATTCATTTTGAAATGGATTAAACCATGCCCAGTTCGCTGCCCCATACCCCTGTAAGATTATGTCATTTCAAAGTGGATACTATATTACAGTTCCTTTTTGGCAAAGTCGAGGATTTTGCGAATTTGCACTTCCTGGAAGCCATATTTGATTCCCAGGTTCTCATATAGTTGCCGGATGTCAAGAGTGGTAGCCTGGTTCAGAAATTCGTGGAAACGGGAGATGGTGCCTTCCTGATCCTTCTGGAAGTTGCGGTAGATCTGCCAGACTCCAAAGAGGGAGAGAGTGGTGAAGATCGAATAAAATGGATACTCATAGATGGTGTTATCCAAAAGCCATTGACAGGAGAGGTA
>JAQUHL010000207.1 GCA_028683635.1 Candidatus Cloacimonadota bacterium | reverse complement strand
CCCTGGGAAATTGGGCATTCAGAGCACCTGTTTCCCATCCGCTACGGCGGAAAAGTGGATTTCCATACCGATCCCCATGGGATTCTGAGAGCCAGGTGGAATACGCCTGAAACCGTGATGGCAATGGCCTACGACATCTTGATCCCCGGCTATGCAAATAAGGTGGTGAATACCCTGAGACTGTGGTCGGCAAAATCATCCCGTGATTTTAATCTGGTCTATTTCAACGAGGGTGATTATATAAATTCGGTGGCGGATAAGAACCATTCCGAGATGATCTCCAAGGTGCTGTATCCCAAGGATGATACCCTTCAGGGTAAGGAACTGAGGCTCAAGCAGGAGTATTTTTTCGTTTCTGCCACCATCCAGGATATTCTGAGACGCTTCTTCAAAAAACACAGCGACCTGAATCTGCTCCCCGATAAAGTGGCGATCCAATTGAACGACACCCACCCGGCAGTGGCGATTGCAGATTTGATGCGGATCCTGGTGGATGAAAAATCCCTGCCCTGGGACAAGGCCTGGGAGATCAGTTCCCGCACCTTTGCCTATACTAACCACACCATTCTGCCAGAAGCTTTGGAGACCTGGAATGTGGATCTCTTGGGAACCCTTCTGCCCAGACATTTGCAGATTATCTACGAGATCAACCACCGTTTTCTCAATTCGATCAAACTTCCATCTTCCAATATCGAAGCCCTGTCTCTCATTCAGGAACACCCGGTAAAAGCAGTAAGAATGGCAAACCTGGCCATTCATGGTTCGCATAGTATAAACGGAGTTTCCGCTTTACACACAGAACTGCTAAAGACCAGGATCTTTCCTCATTTCTATGCCCTCAGCCCGGAGAAATTTAACAACAAAACCAATGGCATCACTCCCCGTCGCTGGCTGAAACTTGCTAACCCACGCTTGTCTGAACTTATCTGCGATGCCATCGGAGATAAATGGATCAGAGACCTGGATGAGCTTAAGAAGCTGGAATCTTTTGTCAATGACAGCACTTTCTGCGAGCGCTGGCGTCAGGTGAAGCACGAGAATAAACAGGACTTCTCTGAATATCTGAAAAAAACACTCAGGACGGAAGTTTCCCCGGACAGTATCTTTGATTTCCAAACCAAACGCATCCATGAATATAAGCGACAGCTTCTCAATGCCCTGCATATCATTCACCTGGGTCTGAGGATCCTGGACAGCAAAAAGAATGCTATCCAGCCACATACCTTCTTCTTCGCAGGAAAAGCCGCTCCCGGCTACTTCATGGCAAAACTGATCATCAAGTTTATTACTTCCATTGGCGATTGGATCGAACGGGAACCCAAACTCAGGAAGAGTATCAAGGTCGTTTTCCTGCCAAACTACCGGGTAACCCTGGCAGAAAAAATCATGCCTGCAGCAGATCTTTCCCAACAGATCTCCATGGCAGGAACGGAAGCCTCCGGAACCGGTAACATGAAGTTTGCTATAAATGGAGCACTCACGGTCGGCACTCTTGATGGAGCAAACATCGAGATTCTGGAAGCCGTGGGGGACACGAACATCTTCATCTTTGGTAACACTGCAGAGCAGATCGACTCCCTCAAAAAAACGGGATATAATCCCAACACATACATCGAGGCGGACAAGCGTATTGCGCAGATTCTCGATCTGATTTCCCAGGGGCATCTGTCTTCCGCCGAACCCGGCTTGTTCGCACCGATTTTGGCAGAACTCAGCTCTCACGGAGATACTTACTGCAACCTGGCAGATTTCGATTCCTATACCAAAATCATGAGCCTCATAGACAAAGAATATGGGGATCAGGTTACCTGGACGAAGAAATCCATCCTCAACGTTGCCAATATGGGCAGATTTTCCTCGGATAAAGTTATCCAAAACTATGCAAGAGAGATTTGGTGCCTGGAAAAGTGAGACTTTTTACGATAACCCGACGTCGGTGTGCTTAAGCAGGGCAATATTCTATTGACAGGAATCTCAGATACAGAGCTTGGTTTGCGAGACTAAATATTCGGATGTATTGTAATCCAAAGATAGTGGTACAAATAATACAGACATAGAGGGATGAAGCATGTTTGCTGATGACAAATTTAAAAATACCGGGCTCTTTGACGGAGTTCCGGAAGAAACTGTAGAGAGCCTTACCCATGGTTTGGAACGTATCCGGATCAATCAGGGGGAAGCCATCATTGCTGAAAACACTCCGGGTGATAACCTCTTCCTCATTCTCAAAGGCAAGGTCGAGATCACTAAAGAACTTAGCAGTTCGGATACTCCTGTGGCTACCCTCACAGTTCTTACTCCGGGATCTTTCTTTGGAGAAATGGCAATTGTGGATGAAGAACCGCGCTCTGCCAGCGTGATCGCCCTGGAGGACGTCGAATTACTGATCATTCCCAGAGAACGGTTTCATAACATGTCCATCTCCAATCCCATCATTATGTTCAACCTGATCCGCACCATATCTTCCCGCCTGCGTGATACAAATACACGATTCATCGAGCTGATGAATGAAATGATCAGCAAAAACAGATTGATGGCCATCGGCATGGCTGCCAGCAAGATCATCCACGATCTGAAAACCCCTTTGACAGTGATCGTGCTAACGGCTCAGCTTATCGAGAGTATCTTTCCGGACAGCGGTGAGTTTACCACCAGCATTGTCAAACAAACCAAGCTAATCGACCAATTAGTGCGGGAAGTGCTCGATTTTGCCAAAGGCAATGAGACCCCTCCCATGATCCAGAAAGTAACAATGGCAGATTTTCTGGCCGATATCAAAGAGACCTATGGCCACGCCCTGGAAGGCAGAAACGTGAATTTCGTGATCGACAACAAAGTGGACGAACTGGTCTTCTTCGATGAAGGAAAGATCCGCAGAGTGATCCTCAACATTGTGAAAAACAGCTCCGAAGCCATTACCGACCAAGGTACTATTACTCTCTCCGCCCGCTGCTCGGCAGGATGGTTGCAGATAAGTGTGATAGACGACGGTCCCGGTGTTCCGGAACATCTTCAGGAAGAGCTTTTCAAGCCTTTTGTCTCAGAAGGTAAACCTCATGGCACAGGCTTGGGTCTGGCAATCTGTAAAAAACTGGTCTCGGAACATAAGGGCCGGCTGGAATATATTCCCCAAAGCCCTCACGGAGCCAGATTTGATATCCGCTTGCCCCAGGGTGAGAAATAAATGCTTGTCAAAAAAGCCCATGAGAAATTCATGGCACAAAATATAAATCCATGGACGGTGTAAAATGTCAAGAATATGTGATATTTGCGGAAAAGGAGCCCAGGTGGGAAACTATCGCAGCCATGCGTTGAATTCCACAAAACGCCGTTTCTATCCGAACTTGCGTGAGATTCGTGCAGAGATCCAGGGAAGCATCCAGAAGGTCAAAATCTGCAGTTCCTGCCTGAAAGCAAACAAAGTAAAAAAAGTTATATAAGTACGGTTTCCACTTATTTATTTTTGCTCCCGGTTGCCTTGGTAGCCGGGGGTTTTTTATCTCGATAAGGAAGCATGCATGAACATCTGTCTGATCACTAACTCACATCCAAGCAATGATATCCGCCTTTATTACAAGATCGCCAAAAGCCTTGCCAAGATCGGCGATACCTACCTGATGGCCAGCCATGGCGTATCACAAATGGATACCAATCCTTACCAGATAGTGGTCTCAACAGAATCCCAATGGTTCGCTCTTTACAAACTGTATCATAAGGCACTCAAGCTCAAACCTGCAATCGTCATCTGTGTTGAACCACTGACGCTGTTTGTGGGTCTTGCTCTGAAGCGGAAATGCCAGTCCCGGCTGGTGTTTGATGTTCATGAGTTCTTTGCCGATGCTTTTGCAGAACGAGTTCCAGCCCTGTTCAGGTATCCGGCATACCTTGCTTATCTGGGGGCTGAAAGATGGTTGCAAAGCAAAGCGGATTACACAATAGCCGTCAATGAACTGATTCTTAGACAGCTATCTCCTTCGGGTATCAAAGCGAACATGCTGTCACTTCCCAATTACCCGGTAAAAAACGTCTGGGACGATATCTGTGAGATTCCTTCTTCCATTCATCCCATATACAGAATGAATTTTGATCTGATCTATATTGGCGGGCTCACTC
>JAQUHL010000206.1 GCA_028683635.1 Candidatus Cloacimonadota bacterium | reverse complement strand
AAGAGCGCCCGAACCCCGATGTCTGTTGTGGAGTTCGACGATCTGCACGGTAATTTTGAATGCCCTCTCGTTGGCAAAGACTACGAGGATTACCAAAGCTGTCTCCTGCCGGGGAAGGTGTATCTGGTAATCGGCTCAAGAAGCCAGTACAACAACAATGAAGATAACCTTTTGAGGATTGTCCCCAAGCAGATTATCAGCTTTGAGGAACTACCCGAAAAGCTCAAAGGTCAGATCCAAATCAGCTTTGAGATTCCTAAGCTGAACTCTAAACTCAGACAGAGCATCAAAACCTGGAAAAACAGGGCCAGGGGCAAGTTTTCCCTCGCAACGGAGGCTCTTATCGACAATGATGAGCAGATCTCCTTGCTTTCCAATCATCAGGGTTATTTCCCGGACGATGCCTTCTGTGAATTGTGTAAAAAGAACGGTATACACCTCAAAATCAGGATGGATTTGAGTGAAAAATAGTATCATCCTGATTTTCATGATTCTTGTGAGCGCTTTGAATGCTCAGGATATCATCGCCGAACGCTATGCTTCGCATACTGATGTCTGGGTTTTGATTCCTTACAACAATATCATTTTTGCCAAAAACGCTGAGACTGCCAGATACCAGATCAGCATTGTGATCCGAACCGACAAAAAGAAGCAGGCAGCCCGGCATGAGGAAACCCTGAGTATCCTCCGGGACGAGCATTTGGATAATACCGCCCTGCCCTTTAGCTTCCGAACCAACCTTTCGCCGGGAAAATATACTGCCACCATGATCTTCAAAAACCTCTCCCTGGGTGACAAACGAGACTTTACAAAAACCCTGAATCTGGGTAGCGAATACAGCGAGATCGGCCTGGCATACCCGATAGCTTCCCTGAAAAATCAAAAGTTTATCCCCACTTCCTTGAGCAATCTCAGCTTCCCGTTGAGTGATCTGAAGCTAATCCAAAGCTATTCTATTCCTGCCGATAGTATTTGGATCAGCATTGGAGATCTGAATCTGGATCCCATTTCGGGCACGGTCAGTGACCTAACGGGAAACATCTATGATGAAAAGGGGATTTTCACATCAGTAAACCCGGGAAGCTATGAAGTGAATCTGCTTCCCTATCTGCCCATCCTCAAAGAACATCCACTCAAGATAGGCTTCTTTGAGAAGAACATCCGCTATCAGATGGCTCCCTTCCTTTTCAACAACTGGTATTTCTATGGGTTGAAGTATTCCCCCAGGGAGCAGATGGAGCAGATCCGTTATATCGCCACTCAAAATGAATGGAGTACTCTCAGCTCGGTACCCAAAGGCCAGTATCTGGAATCAATCGACCATTTCTGGGCAAAGCACGATCCCAGCCCCGGAACTATAAGAAACGAAGCCCGGGAGGATTTCTATTCACGCGTGGCACGGGCAGATGAGCTCTTTACCATCCACAAGAAAATCAGCGGTTGGAAATCCGACCGCGGAAGAATATACATCAAATATGGGCCTCCGGACGACATAAGTTCCGAAATCCTGCCTACGGACAGGCTTCCCTACATCGTCTGGACATATTACAAATCGAACAAACAGTTTTATTTTTCGGATTCTGGCGGATTCGGACAATATCAATTGAGGAACAAAGATGAAGAATTCTAAAGCCTTATGCCTGATCACCATCTTACTTGGCATTTGCCTGAGTATGGCAGCCTCGGAAAAGCTCAGCATGCACATTGATTATACCAGATTTCTGAATGATGCGCATCAGACCATCCTGCAACTGGATTATCAAGCTCCCTACAAAAACCTCATCTTCCTGGCCGCCAAGGGAGGTTTTTTGGCAGAACTTGAAACCACCTTAACGATTACCAAAGGCGATAGCCTGCTGCTGGAAAGGACGATTACAGATAATATCGGCCTGCGTAATAAGTATGACACCGCTTCCTCCAAAAGCTACCTTAACCGCATCAGTCTGCTGCTGGACAACGGGATTGGAGATAAGGACACCCCCTACCAAGTGCGCTTTGTGGCTACTGATCTGAACTCGAAAAAGGTCTTTGACTGGAGCCAGGAAATACCTGCACTGACCCCTGCCTCCATGATCAGCGATATCGAGCTTTGTACAAAAGTGCAAGCCGATACCACCCAGTACCTCGCCAAGTTCAAAAGAGGAAACGTCCTCTTCCAGCCTGAACCTTCCGCTATCTTCTTCAAACATCTGGTAAGTGAGCTCTCCCTCTACTTTGAAGTCTATGCTTCAGCCGCAGGTAAAGAACGGGATGTTCTCTTTGAAGTGCTGGTCGAACACGGTGAAGACCTTGTTTATGAACAAAAAATCACCGGCCACCTCACTAAAGAACGAGAGGGCCTCAGCCTGAAAATCCCCCTCGAGAAGTTTAAACCCGGTATTCACAAGGGCTTTCTCAGCATCCAGACCAATGATATGGTGGAGCAACGTTATTTTGATTTTGTGATTGCGGAAAGGATCGAGAAGCTCCACTTTGCCCTGACTGATCCCGAGGAAGAAATTCAGCTCATCAAAATCTTTGGCACAGTCCGTATCCCCACAGACTGGAAAAACATGAACCTGGAAACCAAGAAAACCGTGATATCCCAAGCTTGGCAAACAATGGCCGCCAACGCCTCTCTGCAGCCTGATGATCTCATCTTTATGATCTCGGACAGGATAGATCACTGCAACAAGAACTTTTCACACTTCGATGCCGGCTGGAAAACGGACATGGGTAGAATCTATATCCGCAACGGCGCACCAGATGATATCGAAAAGGATCAGACTGGAGACGATACCCGCTTTGTGCGCAAGGACATCCAGATCTGGAAATATCAGAAGCAGAAAAACGCCGCGTATGTGTTCGTTGATGTTCAGATGAGTGGTAATTTCAAATTGATCTATGTGGTAAACGATCCGATGGAAAACTCACATCCGGATTGGCTGCGCTATTTGGGAGAAAGCTTCGATACAGATCGCTTAAAACAATGAGAGAATGCTGAAACAGCTCGCCTTGCCCTGCTTCTGACGGAAGATGTATGCCTCATACTCGGCAGGTAATTCTTCCCGCCGGGAGTGTTCCACGATGATCGTGACCATCCGGTTCAGGGTCTGGTTAGAAAATATCGCACTTAAAGTGATGCTCACCAGAGCTTTGTCGTAGGGAGGATCCAGGAAGATTACATCATGATCCAGCCTGTTTCCTGCCAGGTATTTCTCCACTCTTTTGCGGTGGACATGGCAAAACTCTCCACAACCAAGCTTCTGGATGTTTTGTAAGATGATCCCAATGGCAGGAGAAGCAAACTCTACAAAATCCACATACGCTGCACCCCGGGATAGCGCTTCCAAACCCAGAGATCCGCTTCCTGCATAGAGATCGAGAATATGCTTCCCCCCGAAATCCGGATACATGGAGAATAGTGCTTCTCTGCTGAAATCGGAAGTGGGACGTGTGGTTTTCCCTGGTAATGTGGCAAGCTGATAGCCCCGATACTTTCCGCTGATTATGCGCAAGAGAAACCCCTCCTGAAAACTAAGCAGTATCTAGCTTTTTACGCAGACGGGGATAGCTGAGCTTGATTTCCATTTGTACGAGTTTGGCTACAAAGAATGGACAACTAATCACCTTGGAGCTTGGATGCTGCTTACAGCTTTTCTCGCAACGGGCACACAACCGGTTGATTCCGCCCTTTATTGCTTCTTGCTTTTTCATCAATCCTCGTGCGGTAGCTTCAACTCCAAAAAGACGCTGATCAGATCCGAAAAACTAATCTCTGTAAGCCTGGTATCTGTAGCATACCTGGAAAGGATGCCCACCAAAAGATCCTGAAGAGTGAGTTCCCCGAGTTCTTGGGAATCAGGTAAAATGCTAAGTTGAGCCTTTTCTTTGATCTCGGAGATCAGTTCCATAATCTTCTGAGCTTCCTCTCCGCCTTCCTCTTCGCTGAAATCTTCCTCATATAACTGATCCGGCAAAGATTCGGCTTCCTGCAGGCGTTCAGCCACCTGAGAAAGGTTGTTAAACGCATTGTGATTCAATATTTTGAGATAAGTAAGCTCCTCGGCAGTAAATAAACGCTCAATCCTGGGATCGTAACTTGCAGAAGGATCCCTGAGAATCCGCAAATGCAAGGCTTCGATCTTCTCCCGCAGAAAG
>JAQUHL010000205.1 GCA_028683635.1 Candidatus Cloacimonadota bacterium | reverse complement strand
CTGATTACATGAACGGCTCAGCCTCAGTTTCGAAGGCGATCCGAAGCTCCTTAAAGATAGTAGAATAATCCTTTACAACCTGCGGGGACAAGAATTGCACAGCCTTAAAATGGATGAATCCGGCGTAATGGAAGTGGTGCTGGATAAAAACCTGCTAAGCGGAGCATATTTCCTCAAACTGATGAACACTGAGGGAGAAATCTCGCAGCAGCGGATTAGAGTGATAAAGTAAACAAAGAGTTATGGCTTATGCATAAATCATAAGGGATTTATATGCCACAGGTCATCACCGTCCAGCCATACATTGGGGGTCAGGTGTCGATAAAGCAGCTTGGCAACAGTCGATTTTCCCACCCTGGGAGCAGCCTCCCAGAAGGATCAGGCAGGGTTTGTGCATTGTGAGTTTTTTTAAACGGGTAGCTTATCCTATTTAAGCAGTACCAGCTTTTTCGTCTTATTGTAGTTATCTGTCCGGAGTTGATAGAGATAGATACCGGATGGAAGATTCTTGATGTTGAAGTTAGTTTGCTGGGTTCCAGCACCGAGAGCATAGCTAACTATCCGTTGTCCCCGCAGATTATAGAGCGAGAGGGTTCCTTTCTCCCCCTTTGCGATGGCTATTTTAATGCAGACGGATTCACCTTTGCGGCAGGGATTGGGATAAGCGTCAAACAAGCTGGATATAGCTGCTGTTCCTGGTACCAGATCATCATCCATATCAGCTTGATTGGTATGCCCATAAACAAATTTGTATCCCAAAGCACCGTTGAAATTTGGATTAGGATAACCCAGTTTCGTTGGCAATCCGTTAAATTTCCATTCCCATTGGCCATCGAAGTAATAGTGATACCCTGTAGCGGTTTCAATCAAGCTGAAATCAATAATATTTTCAGAACTCCACTCATCACCGTCCCAATAACTAACCCCATAACTATCAATTTCCCAGTCATTATTTACATACAGAGGCATCCCATAAGTAGCGAAATGGTTAACAGAGGGTGGATAGCACAGGTACTTTTCAAAATCTGCAGCGAAACCTGTGGGGTTACCTGTATAATAGTAGCGAGTTCGCGAAAAAGGAGTCCAGCTTAAGGAATCAGTCGAATTGTACCTGATTCCCTGCAAACGTTTACCCAGGCTATTAACTTCGTATTCAATTTTATACCATGAGCTGGATGTTTTATAAACTGTTCTTACCAGTTTCATTTCATCGTTATAGGTGTACCATGTTCTAAAATAGGGGTCTGTATTGTTTACATTAATGGAAAAATCTTCCTCCAAATAGTAGCCAAGATTAGTGATCTTGCTGGTGCGATAATGTGTTAAGCCACCATTAAAATCTCCACTTGGCCTTCTACAGATGAAGTATCCAACATGTTGTTCGAAGCTACCTGCGAAAGCATAGGTTGTATCATGTTCTTCATGTCCATCAGAGCAATAATGCTCGGATACCAGGCGAATCGAATTGACTATCAGAGGGTTGATAGCCTCAAGTCCATAATAGTAATGGTCATCGTACGATATGTTTGGGTGTTCATAACAACTGTGAAACTCGGAAATCAGGAAAACCCGTGGTAAAGTCCGGGCTCTCAGATCTCCAGGCAGGATGATCCAGAGAGTTACGCAGGTAAATATTACTACCGCTACGAAAGCCTCTTTGTTAAGAAAATCTTTCATTATTCCTCCCAAGGGCTGTAGTTCCGGATACTAAGTATCCTGACAGGCCTAAGTATTAAACAATCCAACCAAAAATTGGATCACTATAGGTCAATATTTTTTGCACACTCATAATCTGTCAAGATATACTTTTTGGGGAACACAACGCAAGACCATTATCTCCCCATTTGTTAGCACAGTGCAGACATCTCCATATAACATCAGGGTTGTCGTAAGGCTCTCTGTTATACATGATAAGTACCTTCACTATGCTTCCACCAAAATGAACGATAGAGACGTTTTCTTGATTCAATAAGCAAGAAGCACGGTAACTTTTCCTGCTGGGCAAGTAACCGTCACAAGCGTCCATATAATCTGGCTTTCGATTTATTGTAACACTTCTCTACTTGCACAGACCTCACGGCAGAATCTTATCCCGACTATGGAATTGGTTGACAAAAAAATGCCGTATCTGGAAGAGAGTAATCAGCCTCATTAACCAAAATATTAAAGGGGGATCAGATGAACAGACCGAAAGTTGTGCTCTATGTTGGTGCTTCAGTTGATGGCAGAATCGCTTTGAATTCAAACTCCACGATGTTTGATGTGTACAAAAACCCGGAACTTCACGAAATGTTCTCAAAAATGGAGGAGTGGGAAAGCTTTTCCAGGCAGGTGTTTGATATCTACAAACCCGATATGTTTTTGGAAGGCTCAAACATGCTGGTGGCAGAAAATGCTGAACTGACAGCGCTTCCTCGGTATGATGGCGATCCGGATGAATTATATCAGGATTTCTTGCCGGAGGACATTTTTAACCGTCCCGGCAGGAAAACCTGGACATCTGTGGTAGATGGCAGAGGAAGGTTTAGAAATGGCTATACTGCTGATTGCGATGATCCGGCAACCTATATGGTGCACCTAACGACAGAGACCGCTCCCCCGGAGTATCTGGCTTTTTTGCGTCAACGCAATATTCCCTACCTCATTGAAGGACGGAAGCAAGTAGATTTGCCCCGAATGTTTGAAAAAGTGAAAACCCTGCTCAATGTAAACACCATCGCCACCAGTTCCGGTGGACGTTTGAGTGGCGCTTTGATCCGCAGTTCTCTGCTTGATGAGATCAATATTCTGTTTAGTCCGCTTGTGATCGGAGGTTATACCGTTCCGACCCTCTTTGCTTCCCCTGAACCCTCCTGGCCTTCGATCTTGCCAAATAAACTTCAGCTTTTGGAAGTGAAGAACTTCGGTAGCGACAAGCTATGGCTAAGATACAAGGTTATCTTAGCTGAGTAAGGTACCATGAACAATATAATATATGTGATAGGAACCTGTCATGGGGATACCATTGGCTTCAAGGTCGAAGACCTATACAAACATTTATGTGAGATCAAGCCTGATGTTATATTGGATGAATCTCCCATAGACAATAAATGGGGAATGTTGGACTGGCTAAGAGCTTGTGCCAGTCATTATAAGAAACGTGGTGGTGGAGAGGCTGCGGCTATTTTGAATTATCTGGAAGATCATCAGGCTGAAGTCCTGCCCTATGATATCAATGGCAGAAATGACTATTTCATCCGGATGAAATTCTTTGAGAAGGAACAAGCATTCAACAGGGCATGCAGCCGCTATTTCAAAGAAGCGGCTTCTGAGCCCACCGCAGTTTATTTATACAAGCTATTAGGAAAGACAGCAAAGCAATTTACCTTTCATGAAACAAAAGATCGGAGAACAATTTGTGAGATAAACAGCCCCTTGTGCGACGTTCAGGTGGAGACCTATGTATCCCTGATTCGCCAAGTCCACAAAGCTCTCTTCGCTCTGGTTCCAGAATTTTCCAGCTATGAAAAAGATTTCTGGAAAATGCTTTCCTTCCATACAAGAAGGGACAAAGCAATGATCAGCAACATCTTGGGCTACAACCGGCAATATGAGAACAAAACCCTGCTTGTCCTCTGTGGCTATTTTCACAGATATGCTATCATCAAGGGACTGGCAACCAGGCAAGAGATAGAAGGCTTTCAACTGATAACAGAACTGTGAAGGAACAAGGAAAACTTATGAATGGACAGATCATAAACTGGTTGATGGAGGGAGATCCCGCCATCAGGTACAATACGAGACTGCTCCTGTTGAAAGAGGATTCCCCCGAGGCTCAAACCCTAATGACCAAGCAGGGATGGATCAAAGAAATCCTGGATGCTCAAGGTGGCAATGGACATTGGGGGTTGGGCTGGTATCGTCCCAAGTGGAACTGCACTCATTATATGTTGCTGCTTCTCAGGCAGATGAATATCCAAAGGGATCTTCCCCCGATTGGAAAGATGATAGACAGGCTCTATGCCGAAAACAAGTGCCTGGATGGTGGCTTCAGCTTCTGGAGTAACTTCAAGAATGGCGACATGTGCGTAAATGGCATGGCTTTGAACTATGCCAGCTATTTCTGTAAACCCGATGAAAGATCCAATTCTGTGATCGATCT